>JAEWEX010000226.1 GCA_023389135.1 Pseudomonadota bacterium
CGCACGACCGCATGGGCGATCCCGGAGCGGGACGCGACGCCGGAGGCGGTGTTCTGGAACCGCCGCAAGCTGCTCGCAGCGGGGGTCGGCGCGGGCGCGCTGATGCTGGCGGGCTGCGACGATGAGCCAGTGGCGCGCGCCAGCGCGGCGACGCCGGAGCCCGATCCGACAGCCGATCTCTACCCGGCAAAGCGCAACGAGGCCTATGTCCTCGACCGGCCGCTGACGGAAGAGAAGTTCAATCTGGAATACAACAACTTCTATGAGTTCGGCTCCCACAAGGAGATCGCCGCGCAGGCCCAGAACCTTCGCATCCGGCCCTGGACCGTCACCATCGACGGCATGGTGGAGGAGGAGAAGACGGTCGACATCGACCTGCTGATCCGCGCCTTCACGCTGGAGGAGCGGCTGTATCGTCACCGCTGCGTCGAGGCGTGGTCCATGACTGTGCCATGGTCGGGCTTCGGACTGCGCGAGTTCGTCGCCTGGGCTCGACCGCTGGGCTCGGCGAAGTATCTCAGGTTCGAGACCTTCAATGATGCCGACATGGCGTCCGGCCAGCGCCAGATCTGGTATCCGTGGCCCTATATCGAGGGGGTCACCATCGAGGAGGCCGGCAACGAACTCGGCTTCATGGTGACGGGCGCCTATGGCAAGCCGGTGGCGAGGCAGATGGGCGCGCCGCTGAGGCTCGCGCTGCCGTGGAAATACGGGTTCAAGTCGATCAAGTCGATCGTCAGGGTGACCTTCACCGACGAGCGTCCGGTGAGCTTCTGGGAGGAGGTTCAGTCCTCCGAATACGGCTTCTGGGCCAACGTCAATCCGGAGGTGGCGCATCCGCGCTGGAGCCAGGCCAACGAGCGCGTGCTCGGCACCAGCGAAAGCCGCCCGACGCTGCTCTACAACGGCTATGGCGAGCAGGTGGCCGGTCTCTACAAGGGCATGGAGGCCGAGAAGCTGTTCATATAGCAGCCGGCTGCAATCAGCCTGCGGACAAGAAAAAAGCCGGGCCCACGAGGAGCCCGGCTTGAAGTTTTGGATCGCGCCAAGAGGGGGGAAGACGCGATCCCCATCCAGAGGGAACAGCTGATTGCCAAAGGGCCGAACCGGGAGGAGGTGGCCAGCCCCGATACAATCAGCGCCCGCCTGAAATGCCCCTTCCTTGTGCGACGCACAAGGCGCGGCGGTGCATAGCAGCCATGCGTTTGGCGAAAAACGCGCCAGACTGCCCGTTCAGTAGGCCCAGCGCTGCGCTTTTTGCAGCAGGAAGTCGCGGAAGACCTGGATGCGCGCCACGTTCCGCAACTCCTCCGGATAGACGAAATAGGCGTCGAGCAGGGGCATCTCGGCGTCCGTCATGATCGGCACCAGCGGGCTGGACTGGCCGATCAGGTAGTCCGGAAGCACGGCGATCCCGACGCTGCGCTCGACGGCCATCTTCATGCCGACCACGCTGTTCATCACGAGTGCGGTGGTCCGCGGCGACCGCTCGGGCCGGCCTGCGGTCTCCAGCCAGTTCATGGTGGCGAGATAGGCCGGCACGTTGCCGCCGAACACCAGGATGCGGTGCTTCTCCAGATCGTCCACCGATTGCGGCTCGCCGAAGCGCTGCAGGTAGTCGGCCGAGGCGTAGACGTGGAAGTGGACCGTGAACAGCCGCCGCTGGATCAGGTCGGGCTGGGTCGGCTGTCGCAGGCGGATGGCGACGTCGGCCGCCCGCATGGCAAGGTCCAGTTCGTCGTCGGACAGGATGAGCTGGATGTTGATGTCCGGGTAAAGGTCGAAGAACTCCCCGAGCCGCGGCGCCAGCCAGCCGGTGCCGAGCCCGACCGTGGTGGTCACCTTCAACTCGCCATGCGGCCGCTCGCGCGAATCCGTCAGCGCGATCCGGGTCGCTTCCAGCTTGGTGAAAACCTCCCGGGTGGTGCGGAACAGAAGCTCGCCCGGCTCGGTCAGGATCAGGCCGCGTGCGTGGCGGTGGAACAGCGGCACGCTGAGCTCATGCTCCAGCGCCGATACCTGGCGGCTGACGGCCGACTGCGACAGCCCGAGCTTGTCGCCGGCATGGGTGAAGCTGCCGGCCTCGGCGGCGACGTGGAAGATGCGGAGCTTGTCCCAGTCGAGCGGCATCTCCCTATTCCGCCGCTTCCCGGGCCTCGCCGGCGGCCGCGAGGTACCGTTCGGCGTCCAGCGCCGCCATGCAGCCCATGCCCGCCGCCGTCACCGCCTGCCGGTAGATGTCATCGCTGACATCGCCTGCCGCGAACACGCCGGGCACGTTCGTCTGGGTGGTGCCGGGCACCACCCGGAGATAGCCGCCAGGCTTCATGTCGAGTTGCCCGGCGAAGACAGACGTCGCCGGGGCGTGGCCGATGGCTACAAACACGCCGTCGAAGGGCCGGTCCTCGACGGCGCCGGACTTGGTGTTGCGAAGCCGCACGGCATCGATCTTCGGCGGGGTGCCGCCGCCCAGAATGTCGTCGACCACCGTATCCCACAGGACCTCGACCTTCGGGTTGCGGAACAGGCGTTCCTGCAAAATCCGCTCGGCGCGGAACGCGTCGCGGCGGTGGATGACCGTGACCTTCGATGCGAAATTGGTGAGGAACAGCGCCTCCTCGACCGCGGTGTTGCCGCCGCCGATGACCGCGACCTCCTTGCCGCGGAAGAAGAAGCCGTCGCAGGTGGCGCAGGCGGAGACGCCGAACCCCTTGAGCCGCTCCTCGCCGGGCAGGCCCAGCCACCGCGCCTGCGCGCCGGTGGCGATCACCAGCGCGTCGGCGGTGTAGACGGTGCCCGAATCGCCCTTGAGCATGAACGGCCGCTGCTTCAGGTCGACCTCCGAGATGTGGTCGGAAACCAGGCGGGTGCCGAAATGCTCGGCCTGCTTCTTCATCTCCTCCATGAGCCAGGGGCCCTGGATGGTCTCGGCGAAGCCCGGATAGTTTTCCACGTCGGTGGTGATGGTGAGCTGGCCGCCGGGCTGGTAGCCCGCGATCATCAGCGGTTCCAGCATGGCGCGCGCGGCGTAGATGGCCGCAGTGTAGCCGGCGGGGCCGGAGCCCAGGATGATGACGCGGGCATGGGTGGCGCTCATGGCGTGCCTCGTGATGTCGTGTCCGGCCGCTGGTCCCCGGCTGCCGCCGCCCGGCCCGACATGGCGGACCGCACGGCTTCGGCGAGGATCGGTGTCGAATCTATCGGCCGGTAGGTGAAGCGTTCAAGCTTGCCGGTAAAGGGTCGGGTGGCCCCGGCGGCCTGCAGGCCGTCGAGGAAGGCGCGGATTCGGGCATGGCCGCCGGTGGGCTCGAACACCAGCACCGGGGCGCCGGTCGCCGCCGCCTCGCCTACCATATTGGTGGAATCCGCCGTAACGACAATGACGTCGGCAAGCGCAAGCATGGCGAGATAGGGGTTGTCCCCGGTTCCGTCCCAGAGAAATCCGCCGCCGGCGGCCACAAGCGCCGCCAGGCGGGCGGTCAGCGCCGGCGGCGTCCGGCGCGATGCGGTCACCATCAGGGCCGCCCCCTCGGCCGCCAGCCGCTCCAGCCCGGTTGCGAGCCGGTCGATGTCCGCCCCGGTAAACCGGTGGTGGCGGCTCGGCCCGCCGATCAGCACGGCGACCCTGGGCGCGGGGAGCGCCGCGAGCGCCGGGGGCGGGACGGACCGCGCGGCCGCCAGCCGTGCGGCGGCCACGCGGTGGGGCGAGGTCAGGGTCGCGACCACGTTGACGCCGCGCAGCCGGTCGTGCAGCGGCACCCAGATGAGGTCGGCGGTGCCGGCGCCGGTGCGGGGATCCTTCAGGAACACGGTGAAGACCCGGCCCCGGGATTGCCGCCGGATCAGGCGGAGATAGGGCACGGCGCGTCGGCCGGAGGCGATGGCGACGTCCGGCCATGGCGGCGACAGCGGGCTGCCGGGACGATCGGGCGCCTCGCGCGGGTCGATCGGCCCCCGCGGCATCAGCCAGCTCCAAGGCCGGCGCGGCGCGACGCGTCTCAGCTCGGCTTCGGCCCCGAGCGCTTCGGCGAGGCCGAGGCACGGCATTTCGTCGCCGGCCTTGCCGTCGGTCACGATCCACGCACGCACGCGTCCCCGGGCCTCCGTCGCGCCGGCGATGTCTTGTGCCGGCCCGGCGCCGTGATACACAGCCCGCGGCCCTGCGGCGAGGGGCTCATGCGGACCGAGGCACATATGCGCGACCGGCTGGACGCCATCGACTGGAAGATCCTCGAGGAACTCCAGGGCGACGGCCGTATGACCAATGTCGAGCTTGCGCGGCGCGTCGGCATCTCGGCGCCGCCATGCCTGCGGCGGGTGCGTGCGCTGGAGGAGGCGGGTCTGATCAGGGGTTACCGGGCGCTTCTGGACGCCCGCCGCCTGGGCATGGAGGTCTCCGCTTTCGCTTTCGTGCAACTGTCCAGCAACGCGGAGGCCGACTTGCTGGACTTCCGCAAGCGCATGGACGCAACGCCTACGGTGCGCGAGTGCTGGATGCTGTCCGGCGATGTCGACTTCCTGCTGAAATGCGCGGCGCCGGACCTGGCGAGCTTCCAGGCCTTCGTCATGGAGCTCACCGGCGCCCCGAAGGTCAAGACGGTCAAGACCGCCCTGACGCTGGCGCAGACCAAGGACGCGCCGTCGGTGCCATTGCCGCGTCAGGCCGTTGAATGAAGCTGAGGTGGAGAATCCGTTTCCTCAACCAACCCGCAGTCCGGGAATCGCTTTTCGTCAGCGGACCAGCCTCGCGACCAGGTCGAGCCCGAGCAGGAAGAGGCACACCAGGAAAACCCGGCGGAACACGTCCGGGCTGATGCGGTGGCGGATTCTCTGGCCTGTCCACATGCCGGCGAGGGCCGGCGCTACCGCCAGCGTCGACAGGACCACATTGTCCGCCCGGAACGCTCCGTGCCACGCCAGTCCCAGACCCAGCGCCACGGTCGCCACGACGAACGAGATGCCCAGCGCCTGGGTGAGGTCCTCCTTGTCGAGGCCGAGCGCCTGGAGATAGGGGACGGCCGGTATGACGAACACGCCGGTGCCGCCGGCGATGGCGCCGGAGGACAGGCCGATCAGCGGCGACAGCCACTTCTCGCGCGCTGCCGGCACCGAGAGCTGGCGGGCGATCAGCCCGTAGGCGGCATAGGCCATGAGTGCGATGCCCAGCGCCGCGGCGGTGATGCGGGTGTCGGCGCCGGCCAGCAGCGCCACGCCGCCCCAGATGCCGATGACGGCCGCCACCAGCATCGGCCACAGCCGGGCGAGCAGGGCGGCGAGCCGAGGCCCGGCCGCCAGCTGCCAGACATTGGTGACGAAGGCGGGCACGATCATGAGCGCCGCCGCAGCGATCGGCGTGACGATGGCGCTCAACACGCCGATCGCCACCGTCGGCAGCCCCATGCCGGTGACGCCCTTGACGATGCCGGCGAGGAAGAAGGCGGCCGCGACCACGGCGGCGAACGACCAGGAAAGCTCAGGCATGCGCCATTTGCCGACGGGCCGACCGGCCGCGCAATGCGCAAGTCATGAAGCTGGCCTTCGGGTTCCGGGAAGGCCGCCGGCGTTCAGCCGCTGAAGGTTCTCGTGAGAATGCGCTCCAGCCATTCTGCATCCACGGCGTCGAATGCGGCCGGCGTCGTGGCATCGACGTCGAACACCGCGATCAGGCGGCGATCCGGACCGAAGACCGGCACGACGATCTCGCTGGCGGAGCGGCTGTCGCACGCGATGTGGCCGGGAAAGGCGTGGACGTCCGGGACGATCACGGTCTTCCCGCCTGCGGCGGCCGCACCGCAGACGCCCCGGCCGAACGGTATGCGCAGGCAGCCGAGCGTGCCCTGGTAGGGCCCAACCACGAGTTCCCGCGGTTTCGTCGGGTCCACCCGGTAGAACCCCGCCCAGAAATAATGGTCGAACGCGTCGGCCAGCATGGAGGCAAGCGTCGCCATGCGGGCGGTCTCGTCGGGCTCGCCGTCCAGGACGGCCGCGATCTCGCCTGCGACCTCGGCATAGCGGGCGGCCTTGTCGGCCGGGCGGTCGGTGCGGAGCGCGTAGGCCATGGCGTCAGCCGAAGCGGATGCCCAGGACCTCGTAGCTCTTGCCGCCGCCGGGCGTCGACACCTCGACCTGGTCGCCCACCTTCTTGCCCACTAACGCCCGGGCGATGGGGGAGGTGATGGAGACCTTCCCGGACTTCACGTCCGCCTCGGCCTCGCCCACGATCTGGTAGGTGCGTTCCTCGTCGGTGTCCTCGTCCACGAGCTTGACCACCGCGCCGAAGGTGATGGTGTCGCCCTTGAGCTTGGTCAGGTCGATCACCTCCGCCAGCGCCAGCATGCCCTCGAGCTCCGCGATGCGGCCCTCATTGTGGCTCTGCTGCTCCTTGGCGGCGTGATACTCGGCATTCTCCGACAGGTCGCCATGGGAGCGCGCCTCCGCGATGGCCTGGATGATGCGAGGCCGTTCCTCCGACTGGCGCCGCCTCAACTCCACCTCGAGCGCGGCATAGCCGGCGCTGGTCATCGGGATCTTTTCCATCGTCGCTCTCTCAAAAACGCAAGAAACCACAGGCTTCGGGTCCAAGGGAGGCCCGAAGCCGCGGTACGCTTCATCCCCCGGCACACCGGAGTGCGCCGACCGCTCAGTCGAAATAGGACTGCAGCGAGCGGACTTCCAGATCGCCGCCGATATAGGCACGAATGCCTTCCGCGGCGGCGATCGCTCCGGCTAGCGTCGTATAGTAGGGGACTTTGTGCAAGAGGGCGGCGCGGCGAAGCGAGCGGCTGTCGGACAGGGCCTGCGCGCCCTCCGTCGTGTTGAAGACAAGCTGGATGTCGCCGTTCTTGATGGCGTCGACGATGTGGGGGCGGCCCTCCAGCACCTTGTTGATGCGGCTCGCCGGGATGCCGTTCTCCTCCAGGAAGCGCTGCGTGCCGGAGGTGGCCACCACCCTGAAGCCGCCCTGCGTCAGCATGCGCATGGCGTCCAGTATGCGCGGCTTGTCGTCGTCGCGCACCGAGACGAACACGGTCCCCTCCTTGGGAACGCGGGTGCCGCCGCCGAGCTGGCTCTTGGCGAAGGCCACCCCGAAGCTCTTGTCGAGGCCGATGACCTCGCCGGTGGAGCGCATCTCCGGGCCGAGCAGCACGTCGACGCCGGGGAAGCGCGCAAACGGGAACACGCTCTCCTTGACGCCGATATGGTCCAGCACCTTCGGCGTCAGGCCGAAGGAAGCGAGGCTCTCGCCGGCCATGATGCGCGACGCGATCTTGGCGATCGGCTCGCCGATCACCTTGGCGACGAAGGGCACCGTGCGGCTGGCGCGCGGGTTCACCTCCAGGACGTAGATCGTGCCGTTCTGGATCGCGAACTGGACGTTCATCAGACCGCCCACGTCCAGCGCCAGCGCCATGGCCCTGGCCTGCGCCTCCAGTTCGGCCAGCGTCTTAGCCGACAGCGACCGCGGCGGCAGCGAGCAGGCGCTGTCGCCGGAATGGATGCCGGCCTCCTCGATATGTTCCATGATGCCGCAGACGAAGACGTCCGTGCCGTCTGCAAGGCAGTCGACGTCCACCTCGATGGCGTCCGAAAGATACCGGTCGAACAGCAGCGGGTTCTTGCCCAGAACCGTGTTGATCTGGCCGGTCTTGTCGTTTGGATAGCGGGCCTTCACGTCCTCCGGCACCAGGGCCGGCAGCGTGTTGAACAGGTAGTCGTTGAGCTGCCCCTCGTCGTGGAGGATCGCCATGGCCCGGCCGCCCAGGACGTAGGACGGGCGCACCACCAGCGGCAGGCCAAGCTCGCCCGCGATCAGGCGCGACTGCTCCACCGAATAGGCGATGCCGTTCTTGGGCTGGCGCAGGCCGAGCTTGTCCAGGAGGCGCTTGAAGCGGTCGCGGTCCTCTGCGAGGTCGATGGCGTCGGGCGATGTGCCGAGGATCGGCACCCTGTCGGCCTCCAGTGCGCCGGCGAGCTTTAGCGGCGTCTGGCCGCCGAACTGGACGATGACGCCGTGAAGCGTGCCCCGGGCGCGTTCGGTGTCGACGATCTCCAGCACGTCCTCGGCGGTCAGCGGCTCGAAGTACAGCCGGTCGGAGGTGTCGTAGTCGGTGGACACGGTCTCCGGGTTGCAGTTGACCATGATGGTCTCGTAGCCAGCGTCCTTCAGCGCGAAGGCTGCATGGCAGCAGCAATAGTCGAATTCGATGCCCTGGCCGATCCGGTTGGGGCCGCCGCCGAGGATGATCACCTTCTTCGCATCGGTCGGGTGCGCCTCGTCGGCGAGCGTTCCTGCGAAGGGGGCGGCGTAGGTGGAGTACATGTAGGCGGTGGGCGAGGCGAACTCCGCCGCGCAGGTGTCGATGCGCTTGTAGGCGGGCCGCACGCCGAGCGCGCGGCGGGCGGCCTTGACCCCCGCCTCCTCGGTGCCGGCGAGCACGGCGAGCCGCGCGTCGGAGAAGCCCATGGCCTTGAGGCTGCGGAAGGCGCCCGGCGTCGTCGGCAGGCCGAGCTTCCGGACCTTGGCTTCCATGTCGACGATCTCCTGGAGCCGGTCCAGGAACCATGGGTCGATGCGGCAGCTCTCGTGGATCTGGTCGTGGTCGACGCCGAGCCGCATGGCCTGCGCAACCTTGAGCAGCCGGTCGGGCGTCGGCGTGCCGATGGCCGCCTTGATGGCGTTGCGGTCGTCTCCCTGGCCGAGGCCCGGGATCTCGATCTCGTCGAGGCCGGTGAGCCCGGTCTCCAGCGAGCGGAGCGCCTTCTGAAGCGATTCCGGGAAGGTGCGGCCGATCGCCATGGCCTCGCCGACCGATTTCATGGCGGTGGTCAGGGTCGGCTCCGCCCCGGGGAACTTCTCGAAGGCGAAGCGCGGGATCTTGGTGACCACGTAGTCGATGGTCGGCTCGAACGATGCGGGCGTCGCGCCGCCGGTGATGTCGTTGGCGATCTCGTCCAGCGTGTAGCCGACCGCCAGCTTGGCCGCGACCTTGGCGATGGGGAATCCGGTCGCCTTCGAGGCGAGCGCCGATGAACGCGACACGCGCGGGTTCATCTCGATGACGATCATGCGGCCCGTCGCCGGGTCGATGGCGAACTGGACGTTGGAACCGCCGGTTTCCACGCCGATCTCGCGCAGCACCGCCAGCGAGGCGTCGCGCATGATCTGGTATTCCTTGTCGGTCAGCGTCAGCGCCGGCGCCACGGTGATCGAGTCGCCTGTGTGGACGCCCATGGGGTCCAGGTTCTCGATGGAGCAGATGATGATGCAGTTGTCCGCCTTGTCGCGGACGACCTCCATCTCATACTCCTTCCAGCCGAGCACGCTCTCCTCGATCAGCACCTCGTTTGTGGGCGAGGCATCGATGCCGCGCTCCACGATCTCGATGAACTCCGCCTTGTTGTAGGCGATGCCGCCGCCGGTGCCGCCCAGCGTGAAGGACGGGCGGATGATGGCCGGCAGGCCGATGTCCTCCAGCGCGTCCAGCGCCTGGCCGAGCGTCTTGATGTGGTGAGAACGGGGCGTGTCGAGGCCGATCTTCGTCATCGCCTCGCGGAACAGCTCGCGGTCCTCGGCCTTGTCGATCGCCTCGGCGGTGGCGCCGATCATCTCCACGCCATACTTTTCCAGCGTGCCCATCTTCTTCAGCGACAGCGCGCAGTTGAGCGCGGTCTGGCCGCCCATGGTCGGCAGCAGCGCGTCGGGGCGCTCCTTTTCGATGATCTTGGCCACGATCTCCGGCGTGATCGGCTCGACATAGGTGGCGTCGGCGAGATCCGGGTCCGTCATGATCGTCGCCGGATTGGAGTTCACCAGCACGATCCGGTAGCCCTCGGCCTTCAGCGCCTTGATGGCCTGGGTGCCGGAATAGTCGAACTCGCAGGCCTGTCCGATGACGATGGGTCCCGCGCCGATGACGAGAATGGAAGAGATGTCGGTGCGTTTGGGCATGGGCTTCCGTCGTGGCGGTCGCATCCCGCCCGGGCCGCGGTTCGCGCGGCCACGGCGGGCAGGCGGCTGAAGTTGTGGCTAGGCGCGTCGTTTACACGGGGCGGGACGTTTGGGGAAGCCTTTCGGGGCGTTTGGCGCCGCGGCGGGTCCATGACGATTGAACCTTGTGCCGTCCCGCCCCGTCAAATCGCGGGGGAGAGCCGCGGGGGCTGCTCCCGATCATCCGGAAAGGGCAGGGCCATGAAGCGTTTCGCACTGGGTGTGACGTTCGTGTTCGCCGGCATTGCAGGGGCGTGGGCGGCGGATGTGGGAGGCAGCGCTGACCATCCGCTGCTGCCCCGCTACCAGGGCTCGGAGATCGTGCTCCACGAGGTCGAGCAGTTCACCGACCATCAGTTGCGGATATCGCCGGACAGGACGGCGTCCATGGAGCTGGAGGGCAAGGTCACCCGCATCACTTACCGCGCGCCGCAGGAGCGCTCGGTGCTGGAAGTCATGCGCAACTACGAGGCCGCGCTGGAGGCCGCGGGCTTCTCGCTGCTGTTCTCATGCGCCCGCGGCCAGGCGTGCGGCGACATCCCCGCCACGATCGAAACCGGACCGCGCCAGCTCGCCATCTGGGGCGGCGACGACAACATGCGCTACATGGCGGCGCGCAGGCAGAGCCCCGATGGCGACGTCTATGCCTCCGTCTACTCGACCCGCAACCATTCGGGCGGTCCGAGCGCCGGCCGCAGCATGGTCCAGCTCGACATCGTCGAGGTGAAGCCCATGGAGAGCCGCATGGCGGTGGTCGACGCCCGGGCCATGGGCAACGACCTCGCCGCGGAAGGCCGGGTCGCGATCTATGGCATCCTGTTCGACTTCGACCGGGACACGCCGAGGCCGGAGTCCGAGCCGCAGCTGCGCGAGATCGCGGCGCTGATGACCGCCGATCCCGGCCTGAGGGTGCTGATCGTCGGCCACACCGACGCGCGCGGCGCCATGGACTACAACCGCGACCTCTCCGGGCGCCGCGCCCGCGGCGTTGCGGCGGCGCTCTCCGCGCGCTTCGGCATCGATGCGGCTCGCCTCACCCCGGTCGGGGTGGGCATGGCCGCCCCGGTGGCGAGCAACCGCACCGAGGAGGGCCGCGCCCTCAACCGGCGGGTGGAACTGGTCGATCTCGGCGGATAGGGCGCGTGGCGGCGGCGGGAGGGATCGGCTAGCCTCGCGCCATGACCGACGCAGCCACGCCCGCCGCCACCGTGCCAGCGACCCCGGTGCCACGGGCTGCCGATCCGGGCCGCTGGACAGTGGTCACGGGCGCGTCGTCGGGCATCGGGGCGGCGCTCGCGCGCGCCTTCGCCGTCCAGGGCGACGGGCTGGTGCTGGTCGCCCGGCGCCGGGACCGTCTCGATGTGCTCGCGGCGGAGCTGGCCGTAACCCACGGCACGCCGGTTCGTATCTATGCGTTCGATCTGGAAGATCCCGATGCGCCGCTGGCGCTGATGCGCGCCATCGAGGACGACGGCGTCGCGATCCACACGCTGATCAACAATGCGGGCTTCGGCCTGCGCGGGCGGTTTGCGTCGCTGCCCGCCGCGCGGCAGCTCGCCATGGTCCAGCTCAATGTGGCGGCGCTGACATCGCTGTGCCGGCACGTGATGCCGGGCCTGATCGCGCGCAAGGCAGGAGGCATCCTCAACGTCGCCTCGCTCGCCGCCTTCCAGGCAGGGCCGAACATGGCCGTCTACTATGCGTCCAAGGCCTATGTGCTGTCGCTGTCGGAGGCCTTGCACGAGGAGGCCAAGCCCCATGGCGTGACCGTCACCGCGCTGTGCCCGGGGCCGGTCGAGACCGAGTTCGCCGCGGTGGCGGATCTCGAGGGTTCGTCGCTGTTCCGCACCAATGTCATGACAGCGGCGGAGGTCGCGAAGTCGGGCCTCGCGGGCTACCGCGCCGGGCGGGCGATCGTGGTGCCGGGCGCCATGACCGCGTTTGCCCCGCTGGCCGCGCGGCTTCTGCCGCGTGCGCTGATGCGCCGGCTCGCAGGCAGGCTGCAGGCGGTGGAGTGACCGCGCGGCGGCGGGACGAAAGCGGAGGTGCCAGCCGGCCTGTAAGCCGGGTTCTGTAGGGCCACGCCGGCGAGCCGGCGCGACGTGACGGCCATTCCTCTGGGACGCGCCTCGCGGCGCGCCTCTAGCAACCTACCCGGGCGGCTGTCCGGACCGGACCGGGGTTCCCCCCACGCCGCCCCTATTCGGTCTTGCTCCCGGTGGGGTTTGCCGTGCCGCTTCCGTTGCCGGCCGCGCGGTGCGCTCTTACCGCACCCTTTCACCCTTACCCCTCCCGGGGGAGGGGCGGTCTGCTTTCTGTGGCACTTTCCCTGGGGTCGCCCCCGCCGGACGTTATCCGGCACCGTTTGTCCATGGAGCCCGGACTTTCCTCCCCGCGCTTGCGCGCGGAGCGGCCGTCCGGCCGGCTGGCGAGGGACATGTGCGCGGCCCCCGCCGCCGGGTCAAGTCAGAAGGTGGCCGCCGCGGCGAGCCTGACCTTCTCGTGCTCCTCCGCTGCCGCCGCGTAGTCGATCGGCGGCGGAACCGGCGCCGTGGCCGTTGCAGGCTCGGGGTGTGCGACGCCGGCGATCAGCTGCCGGCTGGCCCATGGCAGCTTCTCCATCACAGCGAGGACCTTGTCGCAGTAGACGCGCCCGGTGCTGGTTGTGCGCTTGACGCCGTGGCCGCCATTGTATTTCGACACGGTGAAGCACAGGTCGCCCTTGGCCTTCTTCCAGGCGCCGGCGAGGTAGCGGACGCCATATCGGATGTTGTTCTCGGGCCGGTAGAGCTCGGGGCGACGGCCCTCGAAGCCCACCATCTCCGCGGTCGGCTCCTTGATCTGCATCAGGCCGACCTCGCCGGCCGCGCCGGTGACGTGGGCGCGCCAGGTGCTTTCAACCATCACCACCGCCTTCGCCAGTTCCACCGGAACGCCTGCGGCGCGGGCCTCCATGGCGACCAGCGCGCGCAGGTGGCGGCTGGCGGCGTCGGGCAGCCCGCCGCGCGCTTCCCGTGCGAGGCGCGCGGCGCGGCTGGCCGCCTTCTTCTCCTCGCCCGACAGCGGAACAGGCTTCACCAGCGGTTCACGGATGAAGTAGGGCGTGGGTGAAAGGTCGTCCTCGGCGGACGCAATACCTGCCGCCGAGACGATGCCGGTCATGAGCGCGAGACCTGCCAGCGCGATGCGGGCGGTCCTCATGACGCATTCTCCGCACCGCCGGCCGAGGCCGTGCGGGCGGCGCCCATCAGGCGCTTGACCTTGGCGCAATAGACGGCCCCCGCACGGGTGACGCCTCGAACGCCGTGGCCGCCCTGGTACTTGGACACCGTACCGCAGATGCTGCCGCCGGACTTGCGGTAGGCGCCTGCGAGATAGCGCATGCCGTATTCGATGTTGTTGGCAGGGCCGTAGAGCGCGGCGCGCGAGCCGGAAAAGCCCTCGCCACGGGCGGTCTGGTGCTTGATCTGCATCAGCCCGACCTCGCCGGCGCGGCCGGTCACACCTGGCCTCCAGCGGCTCTCGACGGTGACCACGGCGCGGGCCAGGGCAACGGGAACGCCGTGCTCGCGGGCAGTGGCCTCGACGAGGCGCTCCAGGTTGCCGGCAGGCGCTGCGGTCGTGGCCGCGTCGCGCGCCGCGGGCGCCGACCTTGAGCGAGCCTTGGAAGCGGCCGGCGCCTCGGTCCGCTCGACCCCGGCAGCGTCCTTGCCCATCACGGGCCGCGTCATGTTGGCGGGATAGCGCAGGTCGGCCGCCGCGGGGAGGGCGAGGCCGGTGATCAGGACGGCGCACAAGGCCGTCGCCACGCGTCGGCGACGCATGCTGGGCATTCGATGCATTCGTGCTTCCTTCAGGTTTTCCGCCCGCCGGCCCACAGCCCGCGGACGATAGGCGCATCGTCAACGCTCACCGTGACGAGAACGTTCGCCCGGTGTGTCGTCGCGCCGTTGTGGGTTGGCGGGCAGGTCCCGCGTCAGGCTATAGCTGCGCCGCTATCTGGCGGTCGCAAGCCGGGTGCCACTGCGCCCCTTCAATTGCGCGATGTGGCGGCGTACCTTGCCGCAATAGGCCGAGCCCGAGCGGGTCACACGGCGCACGCCGTGGCCGCCCTGGTACTTGGACACGGCAAGGCAGTAGTCGCCCTTGGCCTGGCGCAGCGCCTGGCCAAGATATTTCATGCCGAACCGGAGGTTGGTGTCGGGGTCGTAGAGGCCCGAGGCGGAGCCGCGGTAGCCGATGCCTCGAGCGGTGCGGTGGCTGATCTGGGTGAGCCCGATGTAGCGTCCCGCGCCGGTCGCGCGTGGGCGGTAGCGGCTCTCGACCATGACGACCCCATGGGCCAGATCGAAGGGGACGCCGTTCGCGGCGGCGTGCTGGGCGACCTTGGCGCGCAGCGCGTCCGAGCCGGCCGCGTGGGCCGCTCCCATGGACGCGACCAAGGCGATCGCGGCGGCCACGGGGACCGCACGGAGCATCAGAGATCGGAGCATTCGGGGGTTCACCTGTTCTTCAGGTTGGATACTGCCGAGCCTAATGGGTGCCCAATCGGGCCCTCCGGCGGCTCGACTTCGTCGGGCAAGGGAAGATTTCGTGACCTTTCTGTGGCACATTCCCCAGATGGTCAACCCCTTGCGCCCTACCAGAGCTAGCGGGTGTTCCGTTCCGGCAGGCTCGCCAGAAGGTCGCGCAGCGTCGTCACCGTCGATGCGTCGGCGACGCCGTCGACCCGCTCGGGTCGGAAGTGGCGCTGGAACGCGGCGACCGTCGCATGCGTGGCCGGATCGTAACGGCCGGTGATCTCCACACCGTATCCATATAGCGCAAGCATGGACTGGAGCGCCTCCACAGGCTCCCCCTCGTCGCCCTCGGCCAGGAAGCGACCGCCGGAGATGGGGGCAGGCTCGACCCAGTGCCCGATGCCGGCGGCGGCGAGGCGGCGCCAGGGAAAGAGTTCGCCCGGATCCTGCTTGCGGCGCGGCGCGATGTCGGAATGGGCGAGGACGCGCTCGGCAAAGATGCCGCGACGGCGGCAGATATCCGCCGACAGCGCGATCACCGCCTCGACCTGGGCCGCAGGGAAAGGCCGGTAGCCGCAGTCGTGGCCGGGATTGACGACCTCGATGCCGACGGAGCGGCTGTTGATGTCGGTCTCGTCCTCCCACACGCCGAGACCCGCGTGCCAGGCGCGGCGGTCCTCGGCCACCATCTGCACGATGCGGCCGTCCTCGTGGACCAGATAGTGGCACGAAACCCTGGATGCGGCATCGGTGAGCCTTGCCAGCGCGGCCTCAGCCGAGGCCATGCCGGTATAGTGCAGCAGCAGGATATCGATGCCGGCGCCGTCTGCGCGCGCGTCATGGCACGGAGAGGGCAGCGTCTCGTGGGGCAGAGAGGTGTCGGCGGCGGGCAACATGGCCGCGAGGTAGGGCGAAAGCGGTGCGGTGCGCAAGGGGTGCCCGAGCGATAGAGTTTGCGCCGCGACCACCTCGCTCAGCGATTGTTTCGCCTATGCCTGCGCCAGGCGCCGCGGCGTGGGGTTGCTCTACAAGCGGCACGACTTCGCACATGCCGACCTTGCGGGCTGACAGACATCTCGCACCGTGATGGCTTTCACCACCAAGTCTCGCTTGCCGTTTGTGCCCGCCGGGCCGCAGGGTAAGCGCCTGATGTCGCGTGCCTCTCCCGAAACCCTCGGTCTCGTCTTGGGCGTGTTCGCCGTCGTGCTGTTCGGCGCAACGCTGCCGTTCACGCGGGTCGCGGTGATGGAGATCGATCCTTGGTTCGTGACGACGGGCCGCGCGGCGCTCGCGGGCAGTGTCGCCGGCGCCGTGCTGCTGGTCCTGCGCCGTCCGTTGCCGCCCCGCGAACTGTTGCTGCCGCTCGCCGTGATCGCGGTGACGCTGACCTTCGGCTTCTCGGCCCTGATGGCGCTTGCCATGCAGACTGCGTCCTCGGCGCATGGCGGGGTGGTGATCGGCGTGCTGCCGCTCGCGACCGGGGTGGCGGGCGCATTTGTGGCGGGCGAGCGCCCGTCCGCGGCCTTCTGG
>JAEWEX010000484.1 GCA_023389135.1 Pseudomonadota bacterium
GTCTCGATCAGCTTCAGCGGCGCGCCCTCGACCACGAAGCGGGCCTCATCGGCCAGCCCGCCATAGTCGACGGTCAGGTCCAGGTCGTCGGCCGCCGCCGCGCGGGCGGCGTCGATCTCCACGGCGATGTCGACCTCGAAGCGCTGCCCCAGCGCGCGCTCTTCCGCGTGGCAGCCATGGCGGCCGCGGAACACGAGGTTGCGGATGGCGAGCCGGTCGCTCATGCGCCGGCCCGGCGGATCGCGTCGGCGACGGCGACCGCGTCGCGATGGGCGGCGACGTCGTGCACCCGCACGATCTCCACGCCCGCCAGCGCCCCCGCCACATGGGCGGCGATGGAGCCGGACAGCCGCTCGGCCGGCACGGGGCGGTCGAGGATCCTGCCGATGAAGGATTTTCGCGAGGCGCCCAGCAGCACGGGAAAGCCGATGGCGCGGATGCGGGGGAGGTGGGCGATGATGGTCAGGTTCTGCTCGAAGGTCTTGCCGAAGCCGATGCCCGGGTCGAGCACGATCTGGTCCTCGCCGATCCCCGCCGCAAGGGCGATGTCCACGGAACGGCGCAGGAATCCCTCGATGTCGGCGAGAATGTCGATCCCGCCATCGGCGGCATCGCGGTTGTGCATGGCCACCACGGCGGCGCCGTGGGCCGCCGCGGCGCGGGCGATGTCGGGATCGCGCTGCAGCCCCCACACGTCATTGACGATGGCGGCGCCCGCCGCCAGCGCGGCGTCGGCGACCGCGGACTTCCAGGTGTCGATGGAGACGGGCGCGGAGGCCGAGGCCGCGACGCCGGCGACCACGGGGATCGCGCGCGCGATCTCGGCATCGCCGGCAACGGCCTCGTGGCCGGGCCGGGTCGATTCCCCGCCGATGTCGAGGATGTCCGCGCCCTCGGCCGCCAGTGCGGCGGCATGGGCGAGCGCCGCCTCGCGGTCCAGGAACAGCCCGCCGTCGGAGAACGAGTCCGGCGTGACGTTGACCACGCCCATCACCAGCGTGCGGTGGCCGAGCGTCAGCGTCGCGCCGCGGGCGCGGAGGATGCGGTTCGTCATGGCGCGCTATGGAGCGCGGCCACGCCGGGAATTCAAGCCCCCGCCAGCGCCGGCAGGATGCGCGCCCAGGAGCGGATGCCCTTGTGGTAGGAGGCGAGGTCGTACTTTTCGTTGGGCGAGTGGATGCGGTCCTCGTCCAGCGCATAGCCGATGAGGAGCGAATCCATGCCCAGCTCCGACTTGAAGCTCGCGACGATGGGGATCGACCCGCCGCAGCCCATCAGCGCCGCGTCCCTGCCCCATTCCTGCTTCAGCGCCCCGGCCGCGGCCTTCAGGTCCGGGCTCTGGAGCGGCAGCTGCAGCGCCGGCGCGCAGGCGAAGTTCTGGAACTCGGCCCGGGCGTCCGCCGGCAGCTTGGAGCGGATGAAGGCGCGGAAGCTGTCGCGGATCGCTTCAGGATCCTGGCTGCCCACCAGCCGGAACGACACCTTCGCCATGGCGCGCGACGGGATCACCGTCTTGGAGCCTTCCCCGGTATAGCCGCCGAGGATGCCGTTGATGTCGCATGTGGGCCGCGACCAGATCTGCTCCAGCGCCGAGCGGCCGCGCTCGCCGGCGGGCGTCGCCAGGCCCACATCGCCCAGGAACGCCTTCTCGTCGAAGGCGAGCCTGTCCCAGTTGTCCCGCACCTCGGGGGTGAGCTCGGGCACGCCGTCATAGTAGCCCGGCACCATGACGCGGCCGTCGTCGTCGTGGAGCGCCGCCAGCGCCTTCGTCAGCGCGCGGATCGGGTTCAGCGCCGCGCCGCCATACATGCCCGAATGCAGGTCGCGGCTGGAGGTCGTCACGGTGACCTCCTCGTAGAGCAGCCCGCGCAGCATGGTGGTGATGCCGGGGGTGTCGTGGCTCCACTGGCTGGTGTCGCTGACCAGCGCCACCTCCGCCCGCAGCTCGTCGCCATACTCGGCCAGGAAGGCCGGAAGGCTCTTGGAGCCGCATTCCTCCTCGCCCTCGATCAGCACGGTCACCGCGCAGGGCAGCTCGCCCGCGGTGGCGATCCAGGCCCGGGCCGCCTCCACGAAGGTCATGAACTGGCCCTTGTTGTCGGATGCGCCGCGCGCGACGATCTGCCGGCCGCGCGGGGCATCCACGATCCGCGGCTCGAAGGGCGGGCTCTCCCAAAGCTCCAGCGGCTCCGGCGGCTGCACGTCGTAATGCCCGTAGAACAGCACGTGCCGCGTGGCACCTGCCGGCTTGCGGTGGGCCACCACCATGGGCTGGCCTGCGGTGGGCACGACGCGCGCCTCGAAGCCGATGGAGGCGAGCTGGCGGGCGGTCCAGTCGGCGGCCTTCAGGCAGTCGGTCCGGTAGGCCGGGTCGGTGGAGACCGAGGGGATGCGCAACAGCTCCGACAGGCGCGAGACGCTGGCGTCGAAGCCGGCGTCGACCGCGGCGAGCACGTCGTTCAGTCGGGACATGGATACCTCTCCGGATGGTTCGGTCAGCGGGCGGGGTTGCAGCATCCCGAGCGGATGCCGCCATCGCG
>JAEWEX010000487.1 GCA_023389135.1 Pseudomonadota bacterium
GGCCTGAAGGTGCCGACCTACCGCCCGCAGATCCATTACGAGCAGGTTCGCGACCGCTGGTTCGGACTGCGCACGCCGGACGGGCGCTGAAGCGCGCTACCGCACGCCACCTTACCCACAAGCGCCGGCCTCCTCTCCCTTGCCTCCGGGAGATGGGGTGCGATACTCGCCGGCAATGCGCCGCGCGCTGATTCTCCCGGCATTGCCACGGCGGAAGCAAGGACCATGAGCAACACCGCGAAGGCCCAGGAACCGACAATGGAGGAGATTCTCGCCTCCATCCGGCGGATCATTGCGGACGATACGCCGCCGGTTCCGGCCGCCACCCTGGACATCAAATCCCGCCTCGCCGCGGGGCCGCAGCCCGTCGCGCCCGCCCGGCCGGTTCCGGTGCGCCTTGCGCCCGAGCCGGAACCGGAACCCGAGCCGGACCATGCGCTGGACCAAGAGAACGTCGATGCGCTGTTCGCGACCGACGGGGATGGTTCGCCGGTCGATGGCCACAGCCCGGACGAGGATGTCCTGGAACTGACCGACGACATGAGCGAGGTCGAGGCGGCGGAACTGGACCATGACGGCTGGGGCGCTGCCGAGGAGGGGCCGCGCATCGGCGCGCCGGCGCCGGTCGAGCCGCCGGACGTGGTGTTCGAAACTGCGCCGGAGCCCGAGCCGCGCGCCAAGGCGCCGCCGCCGCCGCCTCCCGCTCGTCCGGCCCAGCCCGTGACGGGCCAGGCGGTGGACCGGCTGCTTTCGCCCGAGGCCGACGCCGCGGTGTCGTCAGCATTCGGTTCCCTTGCCCAGACCATGCTGACCGGCAATGCCCGCACCATCGAGGATCTGGTGCAGGAGATGCTCCGGCCGATGCTGAAATCCTGGCTGGACGACAATCTTCCCGCCATCGTCGAGCGGATGGTGCGTGCCGAGATCGACCGCGTCTCGCGCGGGCGCTGAGGCCGACCTGCGGCTCGGCCGCAGAGCGCGGTCCTCCCGGGGGCGGACGGCAGGCGGCGGTGCTGCGGGCCGGCTGCGGCATGACGCAGGCGGGATGCAGGCCCGCAATTGACTCGGGCCCCCGCGTCGTATTCTTGAGCCCCCCGACAGACCCGAACGCTTGACCCGCGAGCCCCCTGCCATGCTCGAAAAGACCTATTCGCCCGCCGAGATCGAGGCCCGGATCGCCGCGCGATGGGAGGAGGCGGACGCCTTCCGCTCCGGCAGGCCCGAGCGCGCGGGGGCGCCGGCCTACTGCATCGTGATCCCGCCGCCCAACGTCACGGGCTCCCTGCACATGGGCCACGCGCTCAACGACACGCTGCAGGACGTGCTGGCGCGCTTCGAGCGCCTGCGCGGCAAGGACGTGCTGTGGCAGCCGGGCATGGACCATGCCGGCATCGCGACCCAGATGGTGGTGGAGCGGCAGCTGGAAGGGTCCGGGATCAAGCGCCGCGACCTCGGCCGCGAGGAGTTCGTGCGCCGCGTGTGGTCCTGGAAGGAGCAGTCCGGCGGCGCCATCATCAACCAGCTCAAGCGCCTCGGCGCCTCCTGCGACTGGGGGCGCGAGCGTTTCACCATGGACGACGGGCTGTCACGGGCGGTCCGCAAGGTGTTCGTGGAACTGCACCGCGCCGGCCTGATCTACCGCGACAAGCGGCTGGTCAACTGGGACCCGAAATTCCTGACCGCGATCTCCGACCTGGAGGTCATGCCGGTCGAGGTGAAGGGCCATCTCTGGCACTTCCGCTATCCGGTCGAGGGCGAGGCCGGGCGCTTCATCACGGTCGCGACCACGCGGCCCGAGACCATGCTGGGCGACACGGCGGTTGCCGTCCATCCCGACGACGATCGCTACCGGGAACTGGTGGGCAAGCACGTCATCCTGCCGCTGGTGGGACGGCGCATCCCGATCGTTGCGGACGAGTATTCCGATCCCGAGAAGGGCTCCGGCGCGGTGAAGATCACCCCGGCGCACGATTTCAACGATTTCGAGGTCGGCCGCCGGCACGGTCTCGCAGCCATCAACGTGCTCGACCCCGAGGCACGAATGCTGCTTGCCGGCAACGAGGACTTCCTGGCCGGAAGTCCGGCTTCCGCGGAGCTGGAGGCGGCCCTGGCGCTGCACGGCCTGGACCGGGCGGAGGCCCGCAAGCGCGTCGTGGCCCTGATGGAGGAGCGCGGGCTGGTCGAGAAGATCGAGCCGCACGTCCACGTGGTGCCCCATGGCGACCGCTCCAACGTGGTGATCGAGCCCTATCTCACCGACCAGTGGTACGTGGACGCCGGGACGCTGGCGGAGCCGGCGCTGGCCGCCGTGCGCTCCGACCGCACGCGCTTCGTGCCGAAGAACTGGGAAAAGACCTATTTCGACTGGCTGGAGAACATCCAGCCCTGGTGCATCTCGCGACAGCTGTGGTGGGGCCACCAGATCCCGGCCTGGTACGGCCCGGACGGCACGGTGTTCGTCGAGGAGGATGCCGACACCGCGCGGGCGAAGGCGCTGGCGCATTATGTCCAGAACGAGACCCTGACCGAGGCGCAGGCCGAGCGGCTCGCCGGCGACCCCGCCGCGCTTGCGGAATTCCTGCGCCAGGACGAGGACGTGCTGGACACCTGGTTCTCGTCCGCGCTGTGGCCGTTCTCCACCCTGGGATGGCCGGACGAGACGCCGGAGCTTGCCCGCTTCTACCCCACCAGCGTGCTGGTCACGGGCTTCGACATCATCTTCTTCTGGGTCGCCCGGATGATGATGATGGGCCTTCACTTCATGAAGGAGGTCCCGTTCCACGAGATCCTGATCCACGGCATCGTGCGCGACGAGAAGGGCGCCAAGATGTCGAAGTCGAAGGGGAATGTGGTCGATCCCCTCGACCTGATCGCGGAATTCGGCGCCGACGCGCTGCGCTTCACGCTGGCGGCGCTGGCCACCGCCGGCCGTGACGTGAAGCCTTCCAAGGCGCGGATCGAGGGCTATCGCAATTTTGCGACCAAGCTTTGGAATGCGGCCCGCTTCGCCGAGATGAACGGCTGCGAGACGGTCGACGGCTACGATCCCCGCGCCGCGAGGACCACGCTCAGCCGCTGGATCCTCGGCGAGACGGAGAAGGCGGTGGCCGAGACCACCGCCGCCATCGAGGCCTACCGCTTCAACGACGCCGCGGGCGCGGTTTACCGCTTTGTCTGGAACGTCTACTGCGACTGGTATCTGGAACTGGCCAAGCCCGTGCTCGCCGGCCCCGACGGGCCGGAGAAGGACGAGACCCGCGCCACCGTCGCCTTCGTGCGCGACCGCATTCTCGCGCTGCTGCATCCGTTCATGCCCTTCGTCACCGAAGAACTGTGGGCGGAGACGGCGGGCGCCGGCGGCAGGGCCGACCTTCTGGCCCTCGACCGCTGGCCGGAGCTTTCAGGCCTGGTCGATGCCGAGGCGGAGGCCGAGATCGGCTGGCTGGTGGACCTCGTCACCGAGGTGCGCTCGATCCGCTCGGAAATGAACGTCGCGGGCGGCGTCCAGATCCCGCTGGTGCTGGTGGCGCCCGACGAGACGGTGCGCCAGCGCGTCGCCCGCCACGACGAGACCATCCGCCGCCTCGCGCGCCTCTCGCTGATCGAGAT
>JAEWEX010000491.1 GCA_023389135.1 Pseudomonadota bacterium
ACTCGGCGCTACCCTCGGCGCGGTCGCGCCCGCCGCGGCCGCCCCCGTGGAACTGGTGGTCCAGTACACCCAGCCGCAGATCTTCGACCAGGTCTTCCAGAAGTTGAAGTCCGACTTCGAGGCCGCCAATCCCGACATCACCATCAGCTTCCGCGGCGCCCACAAGGACTACGGCACGGGCGTCCAGTCGCTGCTGCGCGAATCCGTGGTCGGCGGCATGCCCCATGTGGACTACATCGGCCTCAACTACGTCCCGCTGGTCGGCGAGCGCGGCCTGGCGGCCGACCTCGCGCCGCTGATGGAAAATGATGGCGAGACCTTCGAGCAGAACGGCTGGACCGCCTCCCTGCAGACCCTCGGCCAGGCCGGCGGCAAGCAGATCGGCCTGCCGTTCGCCGTCTCCATGCCGCTGGTCTACTTCAACGCCGACCTCGTGCGCCAGGTCGGCGCCGATCCTGCGAACATGCCCACCGACTGGGATGGCCTGATCGAGATCGCCGGCAAGATCCGCGAACTCGGTCCGGACTATTCGGGCATGTACCTGCCCTACACCAGCAACTGGTACGGCGCCTGGAACTTCCAGGGCATCCTGTTCGGGCTGGGCGGCGAGATGATGCAGCCCGGCGCCAAGACGGTGGCCTTCGAGGACGACGAGCATTTCCGCGAGGCCTTCGGGCTCTACGAGCGCTTCGCCAAGGAAGGCGGGTTCGTGCCGCTCGCCGACCAGGCCGCGCGGCAGCAGTTCATCGCCGGCCGCATGGGCATGTTCCTGGACTCGATCTCGCGGCTCAAGAACTTCTCCGACAGCATCGGCGACCGCTTCGAGCTCGGCACCAGCCCGCATCCGCTGGGCGAGGAAGGCGGACGCCTGCCGACCGGCGGCAACGTCGCGATCATCACCACGGAAGCCGCCAGGGACGAGGCAGTGCTGGCCGCCGCCTGGAAGTGGCTGAAATTCGCCTCCGGTCCGCAGGGCACCAACCAGGTGATCCGCCTCGTCGGCTACACGCCCGTGAACGTGCTGGCGCTGGAGGATCCCGAACTGCTCAAGGGCTATTTCGATGACCGTCCGCTGCACAAGGTGGCGGTGGACCAGATCCCGCTGGTGCGCGAGTGGTACCAGTATCCCGGCCCCAACGCGATCAAGATCGACGATGTGATCGGCCAGCACCTCGAGGCGCTGATTGACCAGGCCATGACGCCGGACGAGGCGCTCCGCTCCATGAGCAAGGACGTCAACGTGCTGCTGCCGCGCTGACGACTATCGCCGACCACGGATGCGGGCCGGCGGCCCGCATCCCTCGTTGCACGGGGATACCACATGACCGCGCTGGCACTGCACGGCATCACCAAGAGCTTCGGCGCGACTGCTGTCCTGCGGGGCGTGGACCTCACCGTGGCGGACGGCGAGTTCGTCGCCATCGTCGGCCCCTCCGGCTGCGGCAAGTCCACCCTGCTGAGGATCGTCGCGGGGCTCGAGACGCACTATGGCGGCGCGGTGCGCATCCGCGGTGAGGCGGTGGACGCACTGCCGCCCGGCCGGCGCGATGTCGCGATGGTGTTCCAGTCCTATGCGCTTTATCCGCAGATGACTGTCGAGCAGAACATCGCACTGCCACTGGTCATGCGCCGGCTGACGCGCTTCGAGCGCCTGCCCGTGGTGCGCTCCGCCGGACCCGCCATCAAGGCCAAGCGCGCCGCCATTTCCGCCGCGGTCCGCCGCGCCGCGTCCATGGTGTCGCTCGACGGTCTGCTCGACCGCAAGCCCAGGGAGCTTTCGGGCGGCCAGCGCCAGCGCGTCGCGCTTGCCCGCGCCCTGGTGCGCGAGCCGCGACTGTTCCTGCTGGACGAGCCGCTGTCCAACCTCGACGCCAGCCTGCGAGGCACCACCCGCGCCGAGATCGTAGACCTCCAGCGCAGGCTCGGCATCGCCACCGTCTTCGTCACCCACGACCAGACCGAGGCAATGACCATGGCCGACCGCATCGTGGTGCTCATGGAGGGCGCGGCGGTCCAGATCGGCACCGCCCGAGATCTCTACGAGGCACCCGCCGACCTGAGGGTCGCATGCTTCATCGGCTCCCCGCCCATGAACCTGCTGCCGGGCACGATCAGCGGCGGCATCGTCCGCATCGACGGCAGCGACGCGCCGGTCGCAAGCACCGAAGCGGGGGCGGAAGGACCGGCCACCATAGGCATCCGCGCCGAGCACCTGACCGTCGGCGATCCCGCGCGCGCACAGCTTGCGGGATCTGTCCGGCGCACCGAGTATCTGGGCGCCGAGCGCCTGGTCCACGTCACGGTAGAGGCCGGCCCCGGCCACCGTGACGTGATCGTCAGCGCCGGCCGCAATGCCCCGTCCATAACGGCAGGCGCTGCCCTCGGCCTCGGCTTCGCGCCAACGGACATCCACGTCTTCGACAGAGACGGCCGCCGGCTGGCGACAACCGCGCCGGACGTCGCCGCCAGCTCCGCGCTGCGCCTCGCGGAGGCTGCACGGTGAGCGCCACCGCCTTTCCGCTCCACGGCTCCGCTGCCGACCCGCGCAGGCGCGGCGCGAGCCTCGTCGCCTGGCTGTTCGTGGCACCCTTTGTACTGGGTCTGGCCCTGTTCCTGGTGATTCCGGCGGTCGGCGTCGTGGCGCTGTCGCTGACCGACTGGCGGCTCGGCGAACAGACCGTCTCCTTCGCAGGGCTCGCGAACTTCGCCGAGCTCGCCGGCGACGCAACCTTCCGCCGGTCCGCTTCGAACACGCTGCTCTACGCGCTGATGGTGACGCCGCTCTCGGTCCTGATCGGGCTGTGGCTGGCGCTGGCGGTGGAGGCGAGCACGCTGGGGCGCGCCTTCTTCCGCTCCGCCTTCTTCCTGCCGGTGGTGTCCACGACGGTGGCCATGGCCATCGTCTGGGAGTTCATGCTCCACCCCTCGCTGGGGCCGGTCAACCACCTGCTCTCCCTGGCCGGCCTGCCGCGGCAGAGCTTCCTCAACGACGCCTCCACCGTGCTTCCGACGCTCGCCGCCATCGGCGTGTGGGAGAACGCCGGCTACAACATGGTCCTGTTCATGGCGGGGCTGAAGGCGATCCCGCGCGACCTCTACGAGGCCGCGGCCATCGATGGCGCCCATCGGCCCTGGGAGCGGTTCTGGACCGTCACCTTCCCCCTGCTCGGCCCGACCACGATGTTCGTGCTGATCATCTCGTTCCTGCGCTCGTTCCGGGTGTTCGAGACCGTGGCGTCGATCACCCAGGGCGGTCCGCGCCGCGCCTCCGAGGTCATCCTGTTCACGATCTACCAGGAGGGCTTCGTGTTCTTCCGCGTCGGCTACGCTTCGGCGCTGACCGTCGTGTTCGTGGTCCTGCTGTTGGGGCTGACGCTGGTCAAGTTCCGGCTGCTGGACCGGCGGGTGCACTATTCATGAGCCCCGCCATGACCATCGCCCGCCTTGCCGCCCTTGGGCTTGCGGCCGCCGTGGTGCTTGCGCCCTTCGTCTGGATGCTGGCGTTTTCCATCAAGCCGGCATCGGAAATCTTCGACGGGAGCCTGTCGCTGCTGCCATCGAGCCTCGAGGGCCTTGCCAACTATCCGGCCGTGCTGGAGCGGCGTCCGATCCTGCTCTACCTCGCCAACGGCGTGGTCGTCTGCGCGGGCATCCTCGTCTTCCAGCTGCTGTTCGCCCTGCCCTGCGCCTATGCGCTGGCGAAGTTCCGGTTCAGCGGCCGCGAGGCGGTGTTCGGGCTGGTGCTGTTCGCGCTGCTGATCCCGATCCAGGCCACCGCCCTGCCGATCTATGCAGGCTTCGCGAGCCTGCGGCTGCTCGACACCTACGCCGCCCTGGTGCTGCCGTTCGTGTCATCCGCCTTCGCGGTGTTCCTGTTCCGGCAGTTCTTCCGGTCGATACCGGACGAACTGATCGATTCCGCCCGGCTCGACGGCCTCGGAGAGGTCTCGATCCTGGTGCGGATCCTTTTGCCGCTGACGCTGCCGGCCGCCACCGCGTTCGGCATCTTCTCGGTTGTCTCGCACTGGAACGACCTGTTCTGGCCGCTGGTGGTGGTGCGTTCGCCCGACCTCAACACGCCGCCGCTCGGCCTCATGTATTTCCGCTCAGCCGAAGCCGGCGACCGCTACGGCGAACTCATGGCGGGAACCGCGATCGTCACCGCGCCCCTCGTGCTCGCCTTCCTCCTCGCCCAGCGCCGCTTCATCGAAGGCATCAGCCTCGGCGCCCTCAAGGGCTGACCCAGACAACGGAGACTGCGCCCCGTGCTCAAGATCATCCAGATCACCGATACCCACCTCGTGGCGGACGGCGAAAGAATCTTCGGCAGCGATCCCGGCGCGCGCCTCGCCGCCGCCATCGATGACGTGAACCGCAACCATACCGATGCGGCCCTTTGCGTGCTGACGGGCGACCTCGCCCATCACGCCGACCCGCACGCCTACCGCCTGCTTCGGGAGCGGCTGGGGGACCTGACCGTGCCGTGGCAGATCCTTCCCGGCAACCACGATGACCGCGACCTGATGGCGGAGATGTTCCCCGAATTGCAGCGTGACGGGGACGGCTTCCTGCAATCGACGATCGAGACACCGGCCGGCACGCTGCTGTTCCTGGATTCGGTCGATCCCGGGGTCCATTCGGGCCGCTACTGCGGGCGCCGCCGGCGCTGGCTCGACGGCGCGCTGGCGTCCTGCGCGGGCCGGCCAGCCTACATCTTCGTCCACCATCCGCCCTTCGAGATCGCGCTGCCTCACATCGACCAGTATGTGATGGCGGAAGGTGACGGCTTCGGCGAGACCGTGGCGCGCCACCGGCATCTGCGCCACATCTTCTTCGGCCATGTCCACCGCCCCGTCTCGGGCAGTTGGCGCGGCATCCCGTTCTCCGCGCTGCGCGGCACCAACCACCAGAGCTGGCTCGACTTCACGCCGTCCCGGGTCAACATCACCAGCCTCGAGCCCCCGGGCTATGCGGTGATCTTCCTGGATGCGGAACGCACCGTGGTGCATTTCCACGACTTCCTCGATGACAGCCCGAAATTCGCCTACGACCCCGACGCCCCGCTGGAGCGCCAGGTCGTGCGCATCTGATGAGCCCTCCAGAACAAGCCGAACCAAATCCTGAGGGAGAGTCCTGGGAAGCAACGTCAGTTCGCCACGGATATCAGATCGTGCAGCATTACCTCTCGACGCTGGAGATGACGGGCTCCTGATCCTCGCAATATGCCGGTCTCAGCGCGATATGGCCGCCACTCGCGGTCAATTGTGCCGCCTCCGGCTGAACTTCACAGCACCACGATGCCGGCGTGCTTGGCCTTGTGTTCCGGCTCCACGTGGATGGTGATCGTGGAGCCGGGCACGTCGGCCTTGAGCGCCCGCTCGATGCGGTCGCAGATGTCGTGGGCGTCGGTGACGCTCATGAGTGCTGGCACCACGAGGTGGAAATCGACGAAGGTCGCCCTCCCCGCCACCCGGGTGCGCACGTCGTGGGCCTCCAGCGCGCCGTCGGCCTCGGCGGCGATGATGCCGCGGATGCGATCGAGCAGCTCCGGCGGCGCGGCCACGTCCATCAACCCGGCGATGGATTCCTTCACCACCACCCAGCCCGACCACAGGATGTTGAGCGCGACCAGGCCCGCCAGCACCGCGTCGAGGCGCGCCCAGCCCGTGGCGATGGCGAGCGCGACCCCGGCGATGACGCCGGCGGACGAGGCCACGTCGGTCAGGAGGTGGCGCCCGTCGGCGAGCAGCGCCGGCGATCCGCTGCGGCGGCCTTGGCGCAGCAGCACCATGGCCCAGGCCAGGTTGATCGCACCGGCCGCGGCGTTGATCAGCAGGCCCTGCAAAGGCGCCCGGATGTCGCGCGGCGACAGGAATGCCAGATAGGCCTCGCGGAAGATCGAAAGCGCCGCGAGCACGATCATCACGCCGATCAGTACCGCGGCGAAATATTCCGCCTTGTGGTGGCCGTAGGGGTGATTCTGGTCCGGCGGCAGCGCGCCGTAGCGCACCGCGACGGCGGTCGCGATGGCGGTCGCCACATTGACGATGCTCTCCAGCGCGTCCGAATAGAGCGCGACCGAGCCCGTCACCTGCCAGGCGAGCACTTTCAGGCCCAGCACGGCGATGCCGACCAGGATGCTGAACGCCGCGATCTTGAGGGTCCGGTCCAAGATTTCTTCCCGCCTGAGGGGTGCCCCAGCGCCGGGATAGCCGGCGCCGGGAGGCGGCTCAACCGCTATCTTTGCGAGTGCGAATGCTTGGCGATGGCGGATGAAGTCCCGTCTCCAAACGCCTCATGGATTTTGCGATCCGGGCGCATGCGGGCCCCGCCCCGGCCCCGCTCCGTCCCCGCTTTCCCCAGCCCCGCCGCGCGATTTTCGCTTTCCTCCGGGGCCCGGAAGGCGCAGGATTCAGCTTCGCCGGTAAGGATGCATTTACGAGTCGCCCGCACTAAATATTGTGCACGGCCCGGGCACATGACCCCACCGATAGGGAAAAGCATGCGAAGCGGCGTTGACGGTTTTGGAAGACTCGCACTAGCTTCGCGACACGTCACGCGTTTGTCGCACGGCCTGGGCCGCAGCGGCTTTTTCCGACACAGGAAGGCTTGAGGACGCGCCGCCGGGGGCGGCGGCGCGAGGGTTCGACTCTTGTCCTTTGGCGGGGATGACTGACAGGGCAGCCGCCACGGCCGCATACGGCCGGGCAACGGATACAGGAGCCGGGTGGATTTAACCGGCAGGGCGCTGGAGTGGCGCCCGAACTTGCGGAGCATTGCAGCCATGCGCATCGAGCGGCGGTTCACGACTGAAGGCGCCTCCCCCTACGCCACCATCGCGTTCCGGGAGGCAACCAGCGAGATCCGCAATCCGGACGGCTCGGTGGTGTTCCGGCTGGAGGGCATCCAGGTGCCCGAGAGCTGGAGCCAGGTGGCGGCCGACATCCTTGCGCAGAAGTATTTCCGCAAGGCCGGCGTCCCGGCGCGCATGAAGAAGGTCGAGGAGAACGCAGTCCCGTCCTGGCTGTGGCGCTCGGTCGCCGACGAGGCGGCGCTCGGCGCGCTCCCCGCGGCCGAGCGCGCAGGCCCCGAGCGCGACGCGCGGCAGGTGTTCGACCGCCTGGCCGGCACCTGGACCTACTGGGGCTGGAAGGCCGGCTATTTCGACGGCGAGGCGGACGCCCGCGCGTTCTTCGACGAGCTGTGCTTCATGCTGGCCACCCAGAAGGGCGCGCCGAACTCGCCGCAATGGTTCAACACCGGGCTGCACTGGGCCTACGGCATCGACGGGCCCAGCCAGGGCCACTGGTATGTGGACCACGAGACCGGCGGGGCGGCACCCTCCCCGTCGGCCTATGAGCGGCCGCAGCCCCATGCGTGCTTCATCCAGTCCATCGAGGACGACCTCGTCAACGAGGGCGGCATCATGGACCTGTGGGTGCGCGAGGCGCGGCTGTTCAAGTACGGCTCCGGCACCGGCACCAACTTCTCGAAGCTGCGCGGCGAGAACGAGAAGCTGTCCGGCGGCGGCCGCTCGTCCGGCCTGATGTCGTTCCTCAAGATCGGCGACCGCGCGGCCGGCGCCATCAAGTCGGGCGGCACCACCCGCCGCGCCGCCAAGATGGTGGTGGTGGACGTGGACCACCCCGACATCGAGGCCTACGTCAACTGGAAGGTCAAGGAGGAGCAGAAGGTCGCGGCGCTGGTCACCGGCTCCAAGATCGTCAAGAAGCACCTCAAGGCCATCATGAAGGTCTGCGTCAATTGCGAGGGCTCCGGCGACGACTGCTACCTGCCGGAGCGCAACCCGGCGCTGAAGCGCGAGATCAAGGCCGCCCGCAAGTCCATGGTGCCGGACAACCTGATCAAGCGGGTGATGCAGTTCGCGCGGCAGGGCTACACCGAGATCGCGTTCGACACCTACGACACCGACTGGGATTCGGAGGCCTACCTCACCGTCTCGGGCCAGAACTCCAACAACTCCGTGCGCGTCACGGACGGCTTCCTCGATGCGGTCGAGAACGACGGCGCGTGGAACCTGACCCACCGCATCACCGGCAAGACGGCGAAGTCCCTGAAGGCGCGCGAATTGTGGGAGCAGATCTCCTACGCGGCCTGGGCCTCGGCCGATCCCGGCATCCAGTTCCACTCCACCATCAACGACTGGCACACCTGCCCGGCGGCGGGCGAGATCCGGGCGTCCAACCCGTGCTCGGAATACATGTTCCTGGACGACACGGCGTGCAACCTCGCCTCCATCAACCTGCTGGAGTACCGCCGCGCGGACGGCTCGTTCGACGTCGCCGCCTACGAGCACACGGTCCGGCTGTGGACCGTGGTGCTGGAAATCTCCGTGCTCATGGCGCAGTTCCCCTCGCGCCGCATCGCGGAGCTGTCCTACGTCTACCGCACGCTCGGGCTTGGCTACGCCAATATCGGCGGGCTGCTGATGACCTCCGGCATCCCCTACGATTCGCCCGAGGGCCGCGCCTATTGCGGCGCGCTGACCGCCATCATGACCGGCGTCGCCTACGCCACCTCCGCGGAGATGGCGGGCGAACTGGGCGCCTTCCCGGGCTACGCGCCCAATGCGGCGCACATGCTGAGGGTGATCCGCAACCACCGCCGCGCCGCCCATGGCGAGGCCGAGGGGTATGAGGCGCTGGCCACCAATCCGGTTCCGCTCGACCATGCCTCCTGCCCGCAGCCCATCCTCGTGGAACGCGCCAAGGCGGCGTGGGACGCGGCGCTGGCGCTCGGCGAGAAGCACGGCTTCCGCAACGCCCAGTCCACCGTGATCGCGCCCACGGGCACCATCGGCCTCGTGATGGACTGCGACACCACCGGCATCGAGCCCGACTTCGCGCTGGTGAAGTTCAAGAAGCTCGCCGGCGGCGGCTACTTCAAGATCATCAACCGCGCCGTGCCGGAGGCGCTGCGCACGCTGGGCTACCGCGAGAGCGAGATCGCCGAGATCGAGGCCTATGCGGTGGGCCACGGCTCGCTCAGCCAGTCGCCGGCCATCAACGAGGCGACGCTCAGGGCCCGCGGCTTCACCGACGAGGCGCTTTCCAAGCTCGCCGGCGCCGTGAAGACCGCCTTCGACATCAAGTTCGCGTTCAACCGCTGGACGCTGGGCGACGACTTCCTGACCGGCACGCTGGCCATCCCCGCCGCGGAGATGGACGAGCCGGGCTTCGACCTGCTCACCCGCCTCGGCTTCTCAAGGGCCGACATCGAGGCCGCCAACACCCATGTCTGCGGCGCCATGACCGTCGAGGGCGCGCCGCACCTGAAGGACGAGCATCTGCCGGTGTTCGACTGCGCCAATCCGTGCGGCCGCACCGGCAAGCGCTACCTTTCGGTGGTCAGCCACATCCACATGATGGCGGCGGCGCAGCCCTTCATCTCGGGCGCCATCTCCAAGACCATCAACATGCCCAACGACGCCACCGTCGAGGACTGCTCGGAGGCCTACAAGCTCTCCTGGCGGCTGGCGCTCAAGGCGAACGCGCTCTATCGCGACGGCTCCAAGCTGTCGCAGCCGCTGAACAGCCAGCTCATCGCCGACGACGACGAGGACGCCGACGAGGCGGTGGAGGCGATCGCCGCCCTGCCCGCCGCCGCCAAGGCCGCGGCGCTGTCGGAGAAGATCGTCGAGAAGGTGATCGAGCGGGTGCAGATCGAACGCCTGCGCGAGCGCGAGAAGCTGCCTTCGCGCCGCAAGGGGTACACCCAGAAGGCCA
>JAEWEX010000526.1 GCA_023389135.1 Pseudomonadota bacterium
GCCGGCCGCCCCGACCGTTCCGGGCACGGCGCTGACCGCCCCCGGCGCCGCCGCAGCCCCGGTCCAGGCGCAGGGCCCGCGGGTCGACATCGACACGCCGCGGGTAAGCGGCTCCATCGCGCTGACCGGCGCGCGCATCGACCGCATCGCGCTCAAGGACTACCGGGTCACCGTCGACCGCGACAGCGACAACATCGAGCTGTTCGCCCCGGTGGGCAGCGCCAATCCCTATTATGCCGAATTCGGCTGGGTCGGGGCGGCCGGCACCGCCGCCGCGCTGCCGACACCGTCCACGGTGTGGACGCAGGAGGGCGTCGGCGCACTTTCTCCGGCAACGCCGGTGACGCTCGCCTGGGACAACGGCCAGGGGCTGACCTTCCGCCGTCGGATCTCCGTGGACGAGGACTACCTGTTCACGGTTCAGGACTCGGTGCAGAACACCGGCGAGACGGCGGTCGACCTCCACCCCTACGCCCTGATCTCGCGCCACGGCACGCCCGTCACCGAGGGCTATTACATCCTGCACGAGGGCATGATCGGCTACATGGGCGATCGCGGCCTCCAGGAGGTCAGCTACTCCACCCTCGACGAGGAGAAGACCATCTCCTTTGACGCCAGCGCGGGCTGGCTCGGCATCACCGACAAGTACTGGGCGGCGGCCCTGCTGCCGCCGGGCGACGGGCAGTTCACCGCGCGCTTCGTCTCCGGCGCTGCCGCGGGCAGGCCGACCTACCAGGCCGACCTTCTGATGGCGCCGCGCACGGTCGCCCCCGGCGCCACGGCGGAGGCCACCACGCGCCTGTTCGCCGGCGCCAAGGAGGTCAGCGTGGTGGACGGCTACGAGGAGGCCTTCGGCGTCCCGCGTTTCGAGCTGCTCATCGACTGGGGCTGGTTCTACTTCATCACCAAGCCGCTGTTTTACGTCATCGACTACTTCTTCCGGCTGTTCGGCAATTTCGGCATCTCGATCCTGGTGGTCACGGTGCTGATCAAGACGCTGTTCTTCCCGCTCGCCAGCAAGTCCTACCGCTCCATGGCCAAGATGAAGGCCGTGCAGCCGGAGATGATGCGCATCCGCGACCGCTGGAAGGACGACCGCGCCAAGCAGCAGCAGGAGCTGATGGAGCTCTACAAGAAGGAGAAGATCAATCCGCTCGCCGGCTGCTGGCCGATCGCGGTGCAGATCCCGGTGTTCTTCGCGCTCTACAAGGTGCTGTTCGTCACCATCGAGATGCGGCATTCGCCGTTCTTCGGCTGGATCCGGGACCTGTCGGCGCCGGACCCGACCTCGCTGTTCAACCTGTTCGGCCTGCTGCCCTACGATGTGCCGTCGTTCCTGCTGATCGGCGTGTGGCCGATCCTGATGGGCATCACGATGTTCCTGCAGATGCGCATGAACCCGGCGCCGCCGGACCCGACCCAGGCCATGATCTTCAACTGGATGCCGGTGTTCTTCACCTTCCTGCTGGCGTCGTTCCCGGCGGGTCTGGTGATCTACTGGACCTGGAACAACTTCCTGTCGATCTGCCAGCAATACGCCATCATGCGCCGCCAGGGCGTGAAGGTGGAGCTGTGGGACAATCTCACCGGCCTGTTCCGCAGGAAGGCCAAGGAGCAGAAGAGCTGAGGGGCGGCCCTCGGACCCTGCACAGGCTGTCATCCCGGACGGCGAAGCCGGTCCGGGATCCAGGAACGCCGCCTCCCTGGGGACGCCAGGGTTCCTGGATCCGGCACTCCGCCGCGCTGCCGCAGGATGGCACGGCGGTCGCCGGAGCCGACATCGGCCTCCGACCCCTCAGAGCCGCTTCGCCAGCGCCTCCAGCTGGTCCGCGCACTGGCCCCAGCCTTCGTGGAATCCCATGCTCTCATGCGCCTGGCGATCCTCGGCCGTCCAGTGCAGTGCGCGCGCCGTGTAGCGGGTCCGGCCGCCCTCGTCGTCGAAGGTGAGGACCCCGGTGAAGAACGGCTTTTCCGACGGCACCCACGCCTCCACGAAGGCATCCGTGAACACCAGCTTCCGGTTCGGCACCACCTCCAGGTAGACGCCGCGGTTGGGCAGGTCGACGCCGTCGGGCCCGCGCATGACGAAATAGCTGGAGCCGCCGGGCCTGACGTCCACCTCCACAACCGGCGTCTCGTAGGGCTTCGGCGCGAACCACTGCTTCAGCAGCTCAGGCTCGGTCCAGCAGCGGAACACCTTTTCGCGCGGCGCGTCGATCAGGCGGGTCAGGGTGAGTTCATGGGCGGGGGTCGCGGTCATTGGCTTGCCTCTATTGGAGAATGACGAAACTCAGCGAGCGGGCGCGTTCATGGCCCATGTGACCCCGCACGGGTCCCGGAGCTGGCCGTAGCGGTCGCCCCAGAACATGTCGGCGACGGGCATGATCACGCTGCAGCCGGCCTCCACGGCGCGGGCGAAGGCCGCATCGATGTCGTCCACGATCAGCGTGAGGTTGAAGCCTGCGGGCGTCCCCTGGCTGTGGCAGTATTCCGGGAAGGGGTCGTTCAGCATCAGCGACGAGCCGTTGATGTAAAGGTGGACGTGGACGGTGCGGCCCTGCTCGTCGGGCGGCTGTGCCCCGACGATCTCGCCGCCGAAGGCCTTCACATAGAAGTCGGCGGCCTTCATCGCGCCCTCCACCTGGATGTAGGGGACCAGCCCACCCTTGGGCGGAGCGGCGGTTCGGGGATCGGTCTGGGCCATGGAAGCTCTCCTTGTCTCTGGCTCTCCCCCAAGGACGTCGATCCGGCCCCGGCGCCGACAGGGTCGCCGAAAAAATTCAGCCGTCCGTGGCTTCGCGCATCAACCGATCCAGATGAAGGCGGATATGGGCCGCTTCCGCCGGCGTTCCGGCGAGCGCGATGGCGCGGTCGAACGCCTCGCGCGCCTCCCCGTCGCGGCCGAGCCGCATCAGGAACGCGCCGCGGGCGCCGTGGAAGTGGAAATAGCCGGACAGGGCAATGGCCAGCGGCTCGATCAGCGCCAGGGCGGCGGCCGGGCCCGACACCTTCTCCACTGCGACGGCGCGGTTGAGGGTGACCACGGGAGACGGCTGGTGGCGTTCCAGCGCCGCATAGAGCGCCTCGATCTGGGGCCAGTCGGTGTCCGCCGCCCGTCCGGCGCGGGCGTGCAGCGCAGCGATGGCGGCCTGGATCTGGTAGGGCCCCGGACGGCGGTGGCGCATGGCCTTGTCCACCAGCGCCGCGCCCTCCACGATCAGCCGCGCGTCCCACCGGCTGCGGTCCTGACCCTCCAGAAGGACGATCTGGCCGTCGCCGTCGAAGCGGGTCGCGGCGCGCGCATGCTGGAGCAGCATCAGGGCGGCGAGCCCCATGGCCTCCGGCTCTGCGGGAAACAGCCTCAGCAGCAGCCGAGCCAGCCGGATCGCCTCGCCGCACAGCCGGCCGCGATCGCTGCCCTCGCCGGCGGAATAGCCCTCGTTGAACACCAGATAGACCATGGCCATGACGGCTGCCAGGCGCTCGGCGCGCTCCGCCGGCCCCGGCGCCTCGAACGGCACCCGGTTGCGCGCGATCCGGGCCTTGGCGCGGGTGATGCGCTGCTCCATGGCGGCCTCGCCGACCAGGAAGGCGCGCGCGATCTGGGGCACTGTCAGCCCGGAGACGATCCTGAGCGCCAGCGCGATCTGCTGGGTGTGCGGCAGCTCCGGATGGCAGCAGATGAACAGCAGCCTGAGCACGTCGTCGCGATAGTCCGCGCCGTCGAGGCGTTCGGCCAGCGGCGCCTCCGCGTCGTCGAGGTCGGAGATGGCGTCCTCGGGCGGCAGCGGCGACAGCCGGCGCGCGCGGCGCGCGCCGTCGATCCCGGCATTGCGGCCGACCAGGATCAGCCATGCCGCCGCGTCCCGGGGCGGGCCGTTTCGGGGCCAGGCCTTCAGGGCGCGCAGGCTCGCCTCCTGGAACGCCTCCTCCGCCGCGTCCAGGTCGCGGAAGTAGCGCAGCAGCGCGCCGATCGCCTGCGGCCGGGCGGCCGCCAGCGCGGCGCCGATCCAGTCCAGGTCGCTCACCGCGGCGCGACCGGCCGCCGGTCCGGGTTGTAGACCGCGACGGGCCGGATCTCGTAGGCGCCGCCGGGGTTGGCGGCGGCGAGTTCGCGCGCCACCTCCAGCGCCTCGTCGAGGCCAGCGACATCGATGATGTAGAAGCCGAGCAGCTGCTCCTTGGTC
>JAEWEX010000527.1 GCA_023389135.1 Pseudomonadota bacterium
ACCGGCCGCCAGCGGGCCGGCCAGCCCGCTCATGCCGGGCAGTCCCACATGGCGCGCACGGCCGTCGCCGCGCAGGGCCTCCGCGGCGCTCCAGCGCGCGGCCGCGCCCTCCGCCTCTGCCGCGGCGAGATAGGCGCGGAAGGCGTCGGTCTCGGCGGTGGCGAACTGCGCGCCGTGGTCGAACGCGCCGGCCTGGCCGCGCCGCGTCGCGCAGCGGCCGCCGAGCCCGCGCCCCTTGTCGAACAGCGCCACCTCGTGGCCCGACTGCAGCAGTTCCTGCGCGCAGGCGAGGCCCGCGAAACCTGCGCCGATGACGGCGATGCGACTGGACATGAACGGCCTCCTGTCCTGCGGTAACGCGCGAGGGCGGCCGGTTGTGCCCTCACCCCTTCGGCAGCGTCAGCACGCCGGCGCTGCCGGCGGCGGTGCCGAAGGCGAGCGAGCCGCCCGGTGCGTCCCATGCGAGCGCGGTCACCTCGCCGCCCTCCGCTGCGGGGTGGCGGGCCAGCAGCTCGCCGGAATCCTCCATGCGCACCAGCAGGATGCCGCCGTCGTCATAGCCGATGGCCAGCACGTCGGTGCGCGGGTGGAACGCGACATGCGACACCCGCGAGGGACGCAGCCCCAATTCCACCGGCGGCTTGCCCATGGGGCCGTCGCGTGTGGCGAACGGCCAGATGACCGCGGCGTCGGCGCCGGAGGTGGCGAGCCACTTGCCGTCGCGCGACCACGACCAGGATCGGGTCTTGGACGGATAGCCGGTCATGCGCATGTGGCCGGAATCGGCGACCCGCCAGCCGTGCAGCGCGTTCTCCTGCATGCTTGTCACCACGAAGCGGCCGTCATGGGACCAGGTGACGCCGATGTGGGATCCCTTCCACACGAGCTGCTTGGGCGTCGCAACCGCGCGCGGGAACCACAGCGTCGCGCCGTCGTAATGCGCCGCCGCCAGCTGGAACCCCTTTGGCGCGAAGGCGAGCCCGCGCACGGTGGTCGGAAACTCGACGCTTGCCTGCCAGCCGCGCGCGTCGCGCGCCGTCACGTTCTTGGCGGCCGACCAGGCCACCGCCCCGGCGGGGCCGGCTGCGACCGCGTCGATCCAGGCGCCGCCGGTGTTGCCGAGCTCCTCCGACCACTGGTCGGCGGCTATGCGCACCACGCGGCCGTCGTCGCCGCCGGTGAGCAGGCTGGCGCCGTCGGGATCGGCGGCGGCCACGAGGATCGATGAGCCCGGATGGACGTCGAAGCGCGCGGTCTCGCCGCCGCGCGCCATCACCACCGCGCCGTCGCCCAGCGCGAAGGCCGCGGTCTCGCCGAGGAAGGCGGCGGCGGTCACATGGGCGCCGGCGTCCACCGGCTCGATGAAGGCGGAAAGCGATTCCTGGTGTGCGTCGGTCATGAGATTCGCGCCGTGGCTAGGAAGCCACACCATCGCGGATCGGACGGGGAATGGGAAGGCGCGCGGCGCTCATTGGCGTGCCCCGCTCGCCCCCTCACCGCACCAGCACGTTGCGGAACTGCCACGGGTCGGTGGCGTCCATGTCCTCGGGGAAGAATCCCGGGCGGCCGGCGAGCGGCGTCCAGTCGGTGTAGTGCCCGGTGACGGGCCCCAGATAAGGGGTCTGCACCTCAAGGCAGCGGCGGAAGTCCATCTCGTCGGCCTCGACGATGCCGGCCTGCGGGTTCTCCAGCGCCCAGACCATGCCGGCGAGCACCGCGGAGGTCACCTGAAGGCCGGTGGCGTTCTGGTAGGGCGCGATCCGGCGGGTCTCCTCGATGGAGAGCTGCGAGCCGTACCAGTAGGCGTTCAGGCCGTGGCCGTAGAGCAGCACGCCGAGCTCGTCGAGGCCGTCGACGATGTCGTGCTCGTCCAGGATCACGTGCTCCTCCTGCATCCGGCCGGCGCGCCCGAACATCTCGTGCAGCGACAGCACGGCGTCGTTGGCCGGGTGGTAGGCGTAGTGGCAGGTGGGCCGGTAGGCGGCGCGCCCGCCCTCCCACACCGTGTAGTAGTCGGCGATGGAAATGGACTCGTTGTGGGTGACGAGGAAGCCGTATTGCGGCCCCGGCGTCGGGCACCACGAGCGCACGCGGGTGTTGGCGCCGGGCTGCAGCAGATAGATGGCGCAGCGCGGCCCCTCGGTCTGCTCGCGGGCGTTTTCGGGCATCCAGGTCTCGTGCGTGCCCCAGCCGAGCTCGGCCGGCTGCATGCCCTCGGACAGGAAGCCCTCCACCGACCAGGTGTTGACGAACACGTCGCGCGGCTTGGGATGGCGGGCGCGCTGGGTGTCGCGCTCGGCGATGTGGACGCCCTTGACGCCGACGCGCCGCATCAGCGCCGCCCAGTCCTCCCGCGTCGCGGGATCCTGGAAGTCGAGGCCGAGGTCGGAGGCGACGTTGAGCAGCCCCTGCTTCACGAACCACGACACCATGCCGGGGTTGGCGCCGCAGGTGGACACCGCCGTGGTGCCGCCGGGATTGTCGCGCTTCTCGCGCCGCACCGTCTCGCGCAGCGCGTAGTTGGTGCGGGCGGCGGCGTCGGCGGTGGCGTCGAAGTAGAAGCCCTTCCAGGGCTCCACCACCGTGTCGATGTAGAGCGCGCCGATCTCCCGGCAGAACTTCATGATGTCCAGCGAGGAGGTGTCGACCGACAGGTTGACGCAGAAGCCCTGGCCGCCGCCCTCGGTGAGAAGCGGCCCCAGCACGTCGCGGTAGTTCTCGCGGGTGATCTCCATCTGCCGGAAGCGGATGCCGCGCTCGTCCAGCAGGCCGCGGTCCTTGTCCTCGGGGTCGATCACCGTGAAGCGCTTCGGGTCGTACTCGAAATGCCGCTCGATCAGCGGCAGCGTGCCCTTCCCGATCGAGCCGAAGCCGATCATGACGATGGGACCGGAGATGCGGGCGTGGACCGGCCAGTCGGCCATGGCGGAGAACTCCCAGAAGGCTGCGGATACGGGACGGGCGAATGCTGCGGTCTGTTAGGGGGCGGCGCGCGGCGGCGTCAACCCTCGGGGGGAACGTGCCGGTCGAACTCCATGGCGTCGTGCAGGACGCGGAGGATTTCGAGCCGTTGTGGCAGACGCCTCATGACGAGCAGATGTCGGGGGCGCGCGACCCGTCCCGGCGGGTCCGGAACCCGATGGCGGCTGTGGCGGAGGTGATAGGTGACCGCATGGCGACCGAGTTCAAGCCGCTCGACGACTATGCTGACAGTCAATCGGTGCCGCTCCTGGCGACCGCTTCTTCACCGATGCGGTTCAGGAACCCCTCGATGTCGTCGGCCGGCACCTCCACGACATTTCCGCGTTCTGCGTCGCGAATCCCCTCGTCCACCGCGGCCTTCAGCGCCGCGAGCTTGCGCCGCTGCGCCTGCTGGCGTTCGTCCAGCAGGCGAAGGGCCTCGCCGACGACCTCGCTGGCGTCCCGGTAGCGGCCGGAGGCGACGTTGTCCTCGATCAGTCCGTCGAGATGCTCGGTCAGGCTGATGCTGCGGGTCGGCATGGCGATGCTCCTGCTGCCTGGGAGACTGGTGCGATCGGCAAGGCCTGCCGATCGCACCGTCCCGTCAGGCCGCGAGGCCGAAGCCCCGCTCCAAGCGCCCGGCCGCGGCGACCGGGCCTGCGGCCCCGTCGAGCGCGCCGTCCGCGAGATCGAGCCCCATGAACCGCTCCCGCTGGAACGGCCCCGGCAGCCACAGCCCCGCCGTCCGCGCGGCGGAAAAGCCGAAGCGGGCATAGTAGGGCGCGTCGCCCACCAGCACCACGGCGCGGTGGCCGAGGTGTTTCGCGCGCGCGAGCGCTTCCCGCATGAGGGCGGAGCCGAGGCCGCCGCCATGGAGCTCCGGGTCGACCGCGAGCGGGCCCAACATCAGCGCCGGGCGGCCCGCGCCGGCCGTCACGTCCCACAGGCGCACGGTGCCGACCAGCCGGCCGTCCTCGACCGCGGAGAGCGCCAGGCCCTCCGCGGGAAGCCGCCCCTCGCGGAGCCGCTCGCAGGTCTTCCTGCGCCGCCCGGGGCCCATGGCCCGGTCGAGCAGCATCTCGCGGGCCCCGGCTTCCGCCGGGGCCTCGTCACGGATGATCGCCATGGCGTCCTCCGTCAGATCACGTAGGACTTGAGCGGCGGGAAGCCGTTGAAGGCCACCGAGGCGTAGGTCGTGGTGTAGGCGCCGGTTGCCTCGATCAGCACCTTGTCGCCGATGGAGAGGCTCACCGGCAGCATGTACGGGTCCTTCTCGTACAGCACGTCCGCCGAATCGCAGGTCGGCCCCGCAACCACGCAGGGAACCCGGATGTCGTCGTCCCGCTCCGTGCGGATCGGGTAGCGGATCGCCTCGTCCATGGTCTCGGCCAGGCCGCCGAACTTGCCGATGTCCAGATAGACCCAGCGCAGCTCGTCCTCGGCCGACTTCCTGGAGATCAGGATGACCTCGGCCTGGATCATGCCGGCATTGCCGACCATGCCGCGGCCCGGCTCGATGATGGTCTCGGGCAGGCGGTTGCCGAAATGGCGGCGCAGCGCGCCGAAGATCGCCTGGCCATAGGCCTCCACCGCCGGCACGTCCTTCAGGTAGCGGGTCGGGAAGCCGCCGCCGAGATTGACCATGGCGAGCGCGATGCCGCGCTCCGCGCAGGCGCGGAACACGTCGGCGGCCATGGCCAGCGCGCGGTCCCACATGGCCGGGTCGCGCTGCTGCGAACCGACATGGAAGGACACGCCGTGGGCGACGAGGCCGTGCCGGTGGGCATGCTCCAGCACGTCCGGCGCCATCTCGGGCGCGCAGCCGAACTTCTTGGACAGCGGCCACTCGGCGCCGGAGCCGTCGCACAGCACGCGGCAGAACACCTTCGCGCCGGGGGCGGCGCGGGCGATCTTCTCGACCTCCTCGACGCAGTCGACCGCGAACAGCTCGACGCCGATCTCGTGGGCGCGCGCGATGTCGCGCTCCTTCTTGATGGTGTTGCCGAAGGAGATGCGGTCCGGGGTCGCGCCGGCGTCCAGCGCCATCTCGATCTCGGCGACCGACGCGGTGTCGAAGGACGAGCCCAGCGAGGCGAGCAGGCGCAGCACCTCGGGGGCCGGGTTTGCCTTGACCGCATAGAACACGCGGGTGTCCGGCAGCGCGCGGGCGAACTTCATGTAGTTCTCGCGCACGACCTCGAGGTCGAGCACCATGCAGGGCTCGTCGGGGCGTCGGTTGGCGAGGAACTCGCGGATGCGGTCGGTCATGGCGTTTCTCCCTTCGAGAACGCATGCGTGGGTCCGGTGCGGGACGGCATCCTTCCGCGGCGCGATGTGGAGACGCGCCAGCGGACGGCGGACCGTCACGCGGTGACCGGCATCGAGGCCGGCCGTCGAACGCCGAAAGGCTTCGTTGGGGACGGCGAACCGCCCTGGACCGAGAGCCACGCTTGGATCGGGAGAGACCCGCTCCGCACGCCCGGCAATGATGTAGTCGCCTCTTTAGTGTCGCCGGCCTTTGGACGAGCCGGCAGAGACCAAAAAAGCCCTCTACGTCGTTGCTTTAAGTCGCGTCCGCCAGCGGAGAGCCAGCTTAGACCCGGTTTTTCTCCGGTCACCGGTCTGCCCGGACGGGAGTTCCGTCCGACCGGCACGCGACCACAGGCACGTGCGAAATTGGGCAAGCGGAGAAATATGTGATTTGCCCCATGGGCACAAGGGCTTCGGGGGGCATCAACTGTGATTATTTCGTGGCGGTCGCGCAGGGGCCGGGCAGGGCCCTGCGATCCCGGGCGCGGGCGCGGCCTACTCGAAGATCGGCTCGACCTTGCTGGCGGACTTCACGAACCACACCAGCGCCCACGCGGCCGGGATCAGGCAGGCGACCTCCAGCACGTAGCCGCCGATCTCGCCGATGCCGAGAATGCCGGCGACCGCCCATCCGGCGGCGATGGCCGCCACGAATGTCTGGGTGCCGATCAGGATCGCGGCGCAGCCGACCGTAATCGCGTTGGACCAGTTGATGCGGCGGGCGGCGGGCATGGCGAAATCCTCACGTATCGGGACGTGATCTAGCGCATCGCGGCGCGTCTGGTAAGACCCGTGCGGCGAGCCGCCGCCGGCGGCCGGCGGCCGGGGACCGGGAAGGCGCGATCATGATCGATGCGGGCGAGTTCGAGCGCGGGGCGGTGTCCGACGGCGGCGTCGTCACGGCGCCGCATCGCGACGCGGCGGCGGCCGGCCGGGCGATCCTGGCGGAGGGCGGCAACGCGGTCGAGGCCATGCTCGCCATGGCGGCCACCATCGCCGTGGTCTACCCGCACATGAACGCCATCGGCGGCGACGGCTTCTGGCTGATCCGGCCGCCCGGGGGGCGGGGCGGTGGCCGGGGCGGGCCGCGCGTGGTGGAGGCCTGCGGCCCCGCCG
>JAEWEX010000528.1 GCA_023389135.1 Pseudomonadota bacterium
TGCGCCCTCCGTGGTGCCGGCGCGCGTGGATTTCTCGATCGATCTGCGCCACCCCGACGCCGGCGAGTTGACCCGCCTCGGCGACATGGTCGCTCCGGTCGCGGCCGCCCATGCCGGCCCCTGCGCCGTACGGGTGCGTCAGCTCCTGCACGACGCTCCGCTGGCCTTCCCGGACGACATGCGCCGCACGCTGGCCGCAGCGGCGGCCGCGACCGGCGTGCCGTCCATGGAAATCGCCTCCGGCGCGGGACATGACGCGCGCCACCTGTCGGGGCTGTGCCCGACGGGGATGCTGTTCATCCCCTGCCGCGGCGGCGTCAGCCACCACCCGTCGGAAAGCATCGAGCCGGAGCACGCCACCGCCGGCGCCCGCGTGCTCGCCGCAGCGGTCGAGGCTCTGGCGGGCTGAGCTAGGGCGCGCCCAGCCGCGCGAAAACGCCCTGGCTGCCGGACTGCTCGTCCATATGGGCCAGAAGCCGGCGGCAGGCGCCCTGGATGTGGGTGGCGAGGATGTGTTCGGCCTCATCGTGGCGCCCGTCCCTGAGCGCATCCATCAATTCCAGGTGCTCCCGGTAGGCCTCCACCCCCCGCACCACGCGGTATCCGTCGATGCGGATCTTCAGGATCAGCCGCTCGAACGCCGCGGCAAGCGACTTCTGAAGAAGATGGTTGCCGGCGAATGACGCCAGCATCATGTGGAAATCCCGGTCCACCACCATGCGCTCGCGGGTGGAGTCGGGGTTGAGCAGGTCGTCGTAGCGCGCATTGAGCCGGTCGAGCTTTCTAAGCTGCGCCGGCTTGAGCCCCGCGGCCGTCGACCGCCTCAGCGCATAGAGTTCCAGGGCCTCGCGCAGCTCGTAGAGTTCGCGCGCCTCTTCGGCATCGATCTCCGCCACGAAGAAGCCGCGCCGCGGCAGCCGCAGCACGAAGCCTTCCTGGTTCAGCCGCTCCAGCGCCTCGCGCACCGGTGTGCGCGACACGCCCAGCACCTCGGCCAGTTCCTCATGGGTCAGCTTGCGGCCGGGGCGCAGCTCGTTGTTGAGGATGCCGGCCTTGATCGCCTCGTAGACGGTCCGGTTCATCGACCCGTCGCGGGTTGGCCGCGCCGGTCTGTCCTCGGCGGGGGGCGTCGCCTGGTTCTCCGTCTTGCTCATTCGGGTCGGCATCGCCTCCTGGCCGCGGCGGACGCCCGGCGCTGGCATCCAATTTGACGGCTTAGCGCATTCAGTTCTACCTTCATTTCTGGATGAAATTTAGGATACAAAAATAGGGAGGTCCAATGCTCGCTTCCGTTCGGGCCGTCATCGCCGCCGCCGTGCTGGCAGCCACCGCCGCTCCGTCCCTGGCCCAGGAGCTCACGCTGCGCGTCGCCGACTTCTATCCGGTCGGCCACAAGACGCCGGAATACGCCACCAAGTTCTGGATGGAGGAGGTCACGCGCCTCACCGGCGGGAAGGTCAAGTTCGAGTACTACCCCGCCGAGCAGCTCGGGAAGGCCAAGGACCTGATGTCGCTGGCGGTGTCCGGCGTGACCGATGTCGCCGGCTTCGGCACCTCGTATGTCTCCGAGAAGATGCCGCTGTCGGCGGTGGCGGAGCTGCCGGGCGGCGCCTCCACCTCCTGCGGCGGCACGCTGGCCTACTGGAAGCTCGCGACCTCCGGACCCCTGCATGATGCGGAGTACGCCCCGAACGGCGTCCGCCTCCTGTTCGTGGTCGTCAACCCGCCGTTCCAGCTCTACCTGACGCGCGACAGCCTCGCCTCCGCGGCCGACATCGCGGGCCTGAAGATCAGGACCACCGGCGGCGCGCAGGACGCCACCATACGCCAGCTCAAGGGGGTGCCGGTGCGCATGGCCGGGCCGGAGATCTACGAGGCGCTGTCGCGCGGCACCATGGACGGTATCCTGTTCCCGGTGACGAGCCTGTTCTCCTACGAGCTGCAGAAGCTCGTGAAGGTCGGCACCTTCGACCAGAACTTCGGCAGCGGCGTGCTGCCCTACGCCATCAGCGAGACCCGCTGGCAATCGCTGCCGGAGGATGTGCGCAAGGCCATGCTGGAGGCGGGTGAGGCGGCGACCAGACGCGCCTGCGGGCTGATCGACAAGGATGCCGAGCCCGTCATGGCAAAGCTGAAGGAAGCCGGCGTCAACCTCGTCAGTCTCGGCGCAGAGGCCGAGGCCGAGATCCAGAAGGAACTCGCCGTCGTCTCCGGCGAATGGGCGGCCAACCTCGACAAGGCCGGCAAGCCCGGAACCCCGATCCTGGAGGCGTTCAGGCAGGCTCTGGCCGGGCAGTAGGCTCCGGCAGGACGGTGACGCCGTCCGCCGCCAGCGCCTCGATCTCGGCGCGCGTGAAGCCGGCCTCGGCAAGAATGCCGGGGCCGTGCTCGCCCAGCCGCGGCGCGAGCCGGGTGACTTCCGGCGCAGTGCGCGACCACCGCGATGGCACGCGCATGCTCCTGATCGCCCCCTCGGACGGGTGCTCCACCACCTCGAAGAAGCCGGTGTCCGCCAGGTGCGGGTCCGCGATCAGGCTGTCGAGGTCGTGCAGCGGCCCGGCCGGAATGTCGGCCTCGCCGAGCGCGGCGAGCCAGTCGCCGGTCGTGCGCTCCAGCATGGCGGCGGCGAGCAGTCCATAGAGTTCGTCGATGTGCTGGTTGCGGCGGCGCATGTCCGCAAAGCGCGGGTCGGCGGCGAGGTCGTCGCGGCCGATCAGCGCGAAGAAGGACAGCCAGTGCCGGTCCGTATAGGTCAGCACGCAGATCCAGCCGTCCCTGGTGCGGTAGGGCCGGCGGTCCGGCGACATCAGCCGGTTGTAGCCCGCCGGGCCGAGCGGCGGCTCGAAGGTGCGGCCGAACATGTGGTCGCCCAGCACCACCTGCGTCATGGTCTCGAACATCGGCACCTCGACCGCCTGTCCCTCGCCGCTGGCGGCGCGCCAGACCAGCGCCGCGCTGACCGCAAGCGCCGCGTTGAGGCCGGCGACGCGGTCGACCACGGGGGTCGGCACGTAGCGCGGCTCGCCGGTCGCGCCCGCATGCAGCGAGGGCAGGGCGGACAGACCCTGAACCAGGTCGTCATAGGCCGGCTGCCCGGCATAGCGGCCGCCCTCGCCGAAGCCCGTCAGGCTGCAATAGACGATCCCCGGGTTTTCAGCCCGCACCTCGTCGTAGCCGAGGCCGAGCCGCGCCATGGCCTGCGGACGGACGTTGTGGACGAACACGTCGGCGGTGCGGGCGAGCCTGAGCAGCGCGTCGCGCCCGCGCGCCGTCTTCAGGTCCAGCACCAGCGAGCGCTTGCTGCGGTTGAGCTGGATGAAGTTGGAGCCCATGCCGGGCGAGCGGCAGGGGCCGATCCCGCGCGTGGTGTCGCCGGCGGTCGGCTCCACCTTGATCACGTCCGCCCCCAGGTCCCCCATGATCTGGGTGGCGAAGGGGCCCATCAGCACCGAGGTCAGATCGAGCACCCTCACGCCCGTCAGCGGACCAGCCATTCCGTATTTCTCCTTGCATGCGGCCTTGACGGCCATGCCGACAGGCTCCAAAGTTGGATGAAATTTAGCATCCAAAATATCGGGAGTCGACGTTGGAAGTGATCAGGAGCTGGCTCATCGCACCGGCCAACCGCCCGGATTTCCTGGCGAAGTTTCCGCGCATCGGCGCCGACTGCTCCGTGATCGACCTCGAGGACGGCACGCCCGACAGCGAGAAGGCGGCGGCCCGTGCAGCGCTTCCCGAGCGGGTGAAGGAGCTCCGTGCGGCCGGGCTTAAGTCCGGCATTCACGTCCGGACCAACCATCCGCGTCACCCCGACATCGGCCGCGACCTGGATGCGGCCATCGCGGCGGATGTGGACGGTGTCTCCATCCCCAAGCTCGGCACCGTCGCGGAACTGCGCATGGTGGCGGAGCGTCTGGAGGCGGCCGAAAAGGCCGGCGGCCGGCGCATGACCGTCATCGGCGGCATCGAGTCGGCGCTCGGCGTCATCAACGTCACCGAGATCGCGTTCTCCGAGCCGCGCCTGATCGGGCTCTACTTCGGCGGCGAGGATTTCGCGACCGATCTCCTCGGCGCCCGCCGCACCCATCACAACACCGAGGTGCTCTACGCGCGCTCGCGCATCGTGCTGGCGGCCAAGGCGGCGCGCCTGTGCGCCATCGACCAGGGTGTGCTGGAGATCCGCGACGACCAGCGCTTTCGCGACGACAGCGAGCAGGCGCGCGACCTGGGCTATGACGGCAAGGTCTGCCTCAACCCCCGCCAGGTCCAGCTCGCCAACGAGCTGTTCAGCCCTTCGGACGAGGAGGTCGCCTTCAGCCGCCGCCTGGTCGCGGCCTCCGAGAAGGCCGAGCGCGAGGGCATCGGCACCATCGATTTCGAGGGCCGCATGATCGACGGGCCGCTGCTGAAGCGCTGCCAGCACGTCATCGCCATGGCCGACCGCTGGAGGGCCGCATCGTGAACGAGTCTCTGAAAGAGGAAGTCGCCCGCGCCGAGGAGCATTTCCGCTCGGTGCTCGGCACGCTGCCCGAGCCGATCCGCGCCATGTCGGAATACGCGCCCGAGGCGCTGGTCGCCTACATGAAGTTCAAGGACTACCTCTACAAGCCGGACGGCGAGGGCGCCCTCGACCTCAAGACCAAGGAACTGATCTACGTGGTGCTGGACACCGCCACCGGCAACCTCGCCGGCGCCAACAACCATCTGGCCGCGGCCGTGGACCAGGGGCTGACCGTGCCGGAACTGGCAGAGGCGCTCATCCAGGTGATGAATGTCTGCGGCATCACCACCTGGGGCCAGACCGGCTACAAGGTGCTCGACCACGCGAAGGAACTGACCGCCGCCAAGGCGCGCGGCTGAACGACGGCGAGGGCCCGCGAGAGGCCGGCCGCCTGAAGCAACCCGGGAGGAGTTTTCCATGAACAGGATGATGGTCGGGGGCGCGCTCGCCTCCCTGGCGCTGGCCGGCCCCGCAGCCGCGCAGGACACCGTGACCCTTCGGGTCGCCGACGTGCTCGGGCCCACGCACTACGTGGTGGAGTACCTCGCCAAGCCCTGGATGGACGAGGTGACCAAGGCGACGGACGGCGCGGTCAAGTTCGAGTACTACCCCGGCGAGCAGCTCGGCAAGGCCAAGGACGTGCTGTCGCTCACCGTCTCGGGCGTCGCCGATATCGG
>JAEWEX010000015.1 GCA_023389135.1 Pseudomonadota bacterium
GCTCCGGGGAGGGCGCCGGTTGACACGATGGCTGCTATCACCCCATTGATTCCGACTATGAGCACGACCTGCGCCCGGCCGGGATGACCCCGCGCCGGGCGCCGTCGTTTCGGGCGCCTCCCAGACCCTTCGACCCCTGCATGACATGACCGCGGGTCCTTCCCCGGGGGCCAGGCATATGCGGGCGGACTGAGCGTTCGCTGTCTCCAGCAAGGCGTCGTTTTCGGAAGCCGCAAGTTGCGGCGCGGGGCGCAACTTCGCGCAAGCGGTCCGCAAGTGAGGGGATGGTGGAGACGGTCGTCACCAAGTCCGCCTTCGCCGCGATGAAGGGGCGCGATCCGTCGGCGGTGTCGCGCTGGATCGCGGAGGGCAAGATCTCCGCGGCTGCGCTCAAGGGCACGGGCGTCCGCGCCCGGATAATCGTGGAGCGCGCGGAGCGGGACCTGGCCGGTGCGCTGGATTTCGGCCAGCAGCTTGCCCAGGACAGGCCGGTACTGCCGCTCGCGGACGCGCCCGGCATCGACGCGAACCGGGGCGAACCGCGGGACGTCTCGGCCGACGATCACCTGACGCGACGCCGCGTCGAGCTCGACCTGGAACGTCGCGAGCTGGAGAACGCCCAGGCGCGCCGGCGGGCCGCCGTGGACGAAGGGCGCTGGATCGCGGCGGCCGATGCCCGGCAGGCCTGGGGGCAGGAACTGACGACGGTGCTCGCCGAGGTGGAGACGTTCATCGGCGGGGTGCTCGCCCGTGAACTGGCCGCGCGGCACGGGCTCGACTGGAAGGCGCTGTCGGTGGAGATCCGCGACCTGTGGCGCGGACATCGCCGCGACGCCGCGGAGCGTGCGCGGGGCGCGCTCGACGGAGCCGAGGCGGCGGACGCCGGAGACCAGGCGTGATCGATGCGGCGCTGACCGATGCCCGACGCCTGGCGCTGTCGGTGGTGGCGGCCGTCATGGAGCCGCCGCCGCCGCCGGACCTGGAGGCTTGGGCCACGGAGAACATCCGGTTCGGTCGCGAAAGCCCCGTGCCGGGCCCGTATCGGGCGGAGAACTTCCCGTTCTTCGCGCGCCCGCTGGAGTGCCTGTCTCCGGACCATCCGGCCCGGATCGTCACCGTCGTCGCGTCGGCCCAGATCGGCAAGACGACCATGGCCCAGATCTTCGTGGCCGGGTCGATGTCGCTGGATCCCTGCCACATGCTCTACACCCACCCGACCCACGACAACGCGCTGCGCTGGGCGCGGGGCAAGTGGAGCCAGATGCGCCGCCAGTCGCTGGCGCTGCGCCGCGTGTTCGGGGAAGCCCGCTCCCGGGATGCCCGCGACACCACGCTCTACCAGGAGACCCGGGACGGACAGGGGTCGCTGCAGATCTCCGGCGCCAATTCGGCAGCCTCGCTGTCGATGATCTCGCCGTCGCGGCAGGTGCAGGACGATCTCGCGAAATGGGAGCCGAACTCGGGCGGCGACCCCGAGCGCCAGGCCGACAATCGGTCGGCGGCCTGGGACTGGGCCAAGATCCTGAAGCTCTCGACGCCGCTGTTCGCCGACACCTGCCGCATCACGCGGGCGTTCCGGGCGGGAACCCAGGAGCGCTTCCACGTTCCTTGCCCGCACTGCAGCCACATGCAGCCGCTCGAATGGGAGACGTTCCAGCTCAACATCGATCCGGCCGATCCCGACGCGGCGCACTTCAACTGCATGGCCTGCGGCGAGGCGATCGAGCACCGCCACAAGCTCTCGATCGTGGCGCGCGGCTGCTGGGTTGCGGACAATCCGCGTGCGCCGGAGCCGAGCTTCCACATGTGGCGCGCCTACGCGCCGACGCGGGACTGGGCATCGATCGCACGGGAGTGGCTGGCGGCGGAGGGAGACCCGCTCGCCGAGCAGACCTTCTACAATGACGTGCTGGGGCTCCCCTACGAGCGGGCCTCGGAGGCGCCGCCCTGGGAGGCGATCAGGGACCGCGCCCGGGAGGCGGGCCACGACCGCGGCCGGATCCCGGCTGGCGCGCTCATCATCGGCGTGGGGATCGACTGCCAGGGCGACAGGACCGAGGTGCACGTTAAGGGTTTTGGCCGCGACCTGCAGCGCTGGACCATCGACTACCTGGTCATTCCGCACCACATCGCCGATGAGGCATGCCACCAGGCGCTGGACACGCTGCTCGGCGCGACCTGGCCCGACGAGTTCGGCAACCGGCGCGGCATCGACATGCTCGCCATCGACGGCAATGCCTACACCCGCGACGTGTTCGGCTGGGCACGGCGACATCCCTGGACCCGGGTGATCGTGGTTCGCGGTGCGAAGTCGGACCAGGCGCCCGAGCTGGCGCTCACCAGGACCGAGCGCCGGCCCGACGGGCAGGTCCGGAAGGCGCAGAGGCGCTTCTACAATGTGAACGTCTCGAAGCTGAAGTCCTCGTTCTACCAGCACCTCGCCAAGGCGGACCCGCTGGCGCGGGGGTTCTGCGGCTACCCCAAGGGCCTCGGGGATGAGTTTTTCATCCAGATGACCGCCGAGGTGCGGGTGACCGACAAGGACCGCCACGGCTATCCGCGCAGCTACTGGAAGCTTCCCGCAGGCGTCCGCAACGAAGTGCTCGACACCGAAATCTATGCCGAGGCCGCGGCGATCAGATGCGGCTGGTACACCATGATCTCCGAGGCATGGGACCAGCTCCGCGCCGAGCGCGAGCGACCGGCGGAACGGGCGCAATCCGACCTGTTCGACCCCGATCTCAGTCGGGCGGCGGCACACCCGTCACCGGCTCCGGCCCCGACGCCCGCCGCTGCCGCTCCGGCCCGCCGGCGGGTCGTGCGCTCCGGCTACATGAACTGAGAGGGCAGCACATGGCCTACAGCCAGACGCAGCTTGCCGCGCTGGAGAAGGCGCTCGCCTCGGGCGTGACCCGCGTCAGCTACGAGGGGCGATCCGTGGAATACCGCTCGCTTGCGGAGATCCGGGAGGCGATCGCCGAGGTCAGGGCGTCGCTGGCCGGTCGCCGGGTGCGTCAGGTCCGCGTCTCCACGCGCAGGGGGCTCTGACATGATCGGCCGCCTTGCCGCCGCGCTCGGCCGCGGGATGGGCTGGGGCTCGGGGGGGCTGGACGCGGGGCAGTCCGAGCGACGCCTCAAGGGCTTCGTCGCCGCGCGCCAGCACGTCAACACGCTGGTGCAGGCCAGCGGCTCGACGGTGCTGGCGCGGGCGCGCTACCTGGCGCGCAACAACGGATATGCGGCCAATGCGGTGCAATGCTTCGCTTCGGCCGCGGTCGGCTACGGCATCAAGCCGGCCGGCGCGCTGGCCGCTCGCCAGAAGGCGTGGTCGTCATGGGTGGACCGCGCCGACCATGAGGGTGTGTCCGACTTCTACGGCATCCAGTACCGCGCGGCGACGGAGCTGTTCATCGCCGGCGAGTGCTTCGCCTTGCGCAGGATCGCGGCCGGCGAGGACGGCGCGCCGGAGCTGCGCATCCAGCTGCTGCCGGCGGAGATGCTGGACCAGACCTACACGATGACCGCGGATCCGGCGGCGGTCATCCGGCAGGGCATCGAGTTCGACATCGCCGGGCACCGCGTCGCCTATCATTTCTGGCGGGAGCATCCGGGCGACGCAACCGAGCCTGCGTCAGGAGAGCGGGTCAGGATCCCGGCACGGGACGTCATCCACGTGTTCGATCCGGCGGAGGCCGGCCAGCTCCGCGGCCTGCCGCGGCTGACGCCCGCCATCGTCAAGCTGTGGCTGCTCGACGTCTATGACGACGCGGAGCTCGACCGTAAGAAGACCGCGGCCATGTTCGCGGCCTTCATCACCCGGCCGGTCACCGACGACGGCTCGCCACTGACCGCGGTGACAGCTGCACGCGACGATCCCTCGGTCGGCGTGACCGGGCTGGAGCCCGGCACGATGCAGTTCCTGGAGCCGGGCGAGGAGATGACCTTCTCCACGCCCGCCGATGTCGGCGGCTCCTACGAGCCGTTCCAGTACCGGACGCTGGTCCAGGTCTGCGCGGCGCTGGGGCTGCCCTATGCCGGCGTCACCGGCGACGTGCTGAAGGCGAACTACTCCAACATGCGGGCGGCGCTGATCGAGGCGCGCCGGCGGATGGACAGGCTGCAGCACGGCATCCTGGTGTTCCAGCTCTGCCGGACGGTCTGGCGTTGGTGGACCGAGGTCGACATCCTGGCCGGGCGTCTTGCCGCGCCGGGCTATGCCAGCGATCCGTCGCGATGGCTGCAGGCGAAGTGGATTCCGCCGCGCAACGACTGGATCGATCCTTACAAGGACCGCCAGGCGGAGCTGCTGGCGGTGCGCGCCGGATTCACGACGCTGGAGCGGGTGATCGAGGCGGAGGGCTACGATCTGGCAGAGACCCTGTCGGACATCGCGCGGGTCAACCGGACGCTGGACGAGCTGGGGCTGGTGCTGGACAGCGACCCGCGCAAGGTCAACCGCGCCGGCGTGACCCAGGCGGTGCCCGAAGGGTCGATGCTGCCCGATCCCGTCATCGACGACGCCGGCGGGCCCGGCCAGGAGGCGGCATGATCCGTATGCCACAGGTCGCGGCGCGCGTCTTCAATACGCCCCACGCGATCCACCCGGGAAAGGCCGCCGCGATCCTGCACGGGATTGGCGGCCGCATCGTGCCGGGCGGGGTCGAGATGGACGGGAGCGTGCCCGACCGCGTGAACCACGTCGCCTTCGAAGGCGGACGCCCCAGCATGGGGCGGCTGGGCGACCCGCTGGCCAGCGGCCATGACGTCGAGCGGTGCCTGACCCGGGTGGGCCCGGTGGCGGTGATCCCGGTCGAGGGCACGCTGGTCCACAAGGGCAAGTGGATCGGGACCGACAGCGGCGAGACCTCCTATGAGGGACTGTGGTCACAGGTGATGGCCGCCCGGCGTGATCCGACGGTGGCCGGCGTCGTTTTCGAGGTCGACAGCTTCGGCGGCGAGGTGTCGGGCGCCTTCGATCTCGCCGAGGCGATCCACGAGCTCAGCGCCGAGAAGCCGACACTGTCGATCCTCACCGACTATGCCTACTCCGCCGGCTACCTGCTCGCCTCCGCCGCGCGCGCCGTCGTCATGCCAAACTCGGGCGGCTGCGGCTCCATCGGCGTCATCACGCTGCATGTCGACTACGAGCAGGCGATCGCGGCGGCGGGCATGCGCGTCACTGTGCTGGCCGCGGGCAAGCACAAGGCCGACGGCAATCCGTTCGAGGCGCTGCCTGATCCGGTCGCCGCGCGGATCCGCGGCCAGCTCGAGGCGCTCCGGCAGGATTTCGCGGCGGCCGTCGGACGCCATCGCGGCGACCGCTTTTCGGCCGCCGCGGCGCTGGCCACCGAGGCGCGCGATTTCGATGCCAGCGACGACCCTGTGGGCGCCGGACTGGTCGACGCCATCGCCCGGCCCTCGGAGGCGTTCGCGGCCTTCGTCCAGGAGCTTTCCGTACCGGCCGCGTGATGCCGCCGGATCCACATGCGAGCCGAAAGGAGACCCCATGAGCACGCTTGCCAGAACCATCCGCAGTGCGACGCGTCGCGCCGCCGAAGAGGAAGACAAGGACGTCGACACCACGACCCGCAAGGGCGAGCAGGACGACGACAAGGCGCCTGCCGCGGAGACCGAGGAGGACGAGGTCGAGGAGGACGAGGACAAGCCCTCCGCCGAAACCGACGAGGAGGACGAGGCGGAAGAGGAGGAGGAAAAGCCCTCGGCCCGCCGGTCCGCCCGCCGCCGTGGCGCCGCCCGCGGCTACAGCCTCGCCGATGCGCGACAGACGCTGGAGCTATGCGCAATCGCCGGCACCTCCGCGAAGCGGGCACTCGATTTCGTCCGTGACCGCACGTCGCTCGCCAAGGTCCGCTCCGTGCTGACCGAGGGCGGGCCCGGAGCCCATGCCAGCATCGATCCCGCCGCCCGCACCCCGTCGGCCACAGCCGGCTGGGACAATGTGGTGGCGAAGGTCAACGCCCAGGCGGGAGTCGGCGGCCGCCGCTGACACCTGCTTTCACCGCAAGGCCCGGGCTCGGCGTCAGCCGGGCCCTTTTCATGAGAGGAGGCCGCAATGTCGGCACTGACGGAAGGCCGCCATGCCGGCGGCTTCATTGTTTCGGAAGCCAATGGCTTCCGGTCGCGCTCGGTTGTCAGCCTGGCGGCGCTCGCCGTCGTGGCCGCCGGCCAGATCCTCGGCGAGGTCACCGCCACCGTCCCGGACGAGATCGCAACCGAGGTGACGGCCCGCGCCGGCAATGGCGGCAACGGCGTCCTCACCATGGCCGACCCGCCCACCGGCGAAGGCGTCAAGGCAGGCGTCTACCAGGTCGTCATCACCTCCGAGGCGTCCAATGGCGGCGGGTTCATCGTGCTGGATCCCGACGGCGAGCTGGTCGATTCGGGCAGCGTCGCCGTCGCATTCGACGACGTGATCCGGTTCACGCTGGCCGATGGCGGCGACGACTTCGATGTCGGCGACAGCTTCGCCATCCGGGTCACCATCTCCGCCGACGCGACGTTGGGCGCCTTCGCGCCGTGGGATCCCGATGCCGACGACGGCACCGAGGTGGCCCGGGCCATCGCCTTCGACAACGGCGACGCCAGCGACGGCGCGGCGCCGCTGGTCATCCTGGCGCGCGACTGCGAGGTCGCCGGCGTCGACCTGGTCTGGCCCGACGAGCTCGATGGCGGGGCGCAGTCCGCCGCCATCGCGGCGCTGGCCGAGGTCGGCATCCTGGTGCGCTGAGCGCGCGTCCGTCCCACTCCCTCTCCGAACGAAAGGAACCCTCCATGGCCACCATGGACATCTTCCGGCAGGACGCGTTCAGCATGATCTCGCTGACCGGCGTCGCCGACCGGCTGGGCTACGTGCCCGGCCTGCTTTCCGGCATGGCCGGACTGTACGAACCCGTCCCGGTGCGCACCGTCGGCGTCTTCATCGAGGAGCGCGAGCACACGCCCACCGTGATCCCGACCAGCCCCCGTGGCGGCCCTCCGGACCAGACCGGCCGGGAGCGGCGCACCGTGCGCAACTTCTCGACCGTCCGGCTGGCCGACAGCTCGCGGATCATGGCCGACGAGATCCAGGGCATCCGCGCCTACGGGTCGGAAACCGAGCTCAAGCAGGTCCAGGAGGAGGTGGCCCGCCGGCAGCTGCGCATGAAGCGCAACATGATGCTCACCAAGGAGCACATGCTGCTCGGCATGGTGCAGGGCCTGGCGGTCGATGCCGACGGCTCGCCGATCTACAACTGGGCGACCGAGTTCGGCCGTCCGATCCCGGCGGAGGTGGATTTCGACCTGGACAACGCCGACCCCGCACCGGGCGCGTTGCGCACCAAGTGCTCGGCTGTCTCGCGCTCGATCACCCGCGCCCTCAAGGGGCTGGGCGGCGCAGGGGTGGAAATCGTCGGGCTGTCCGGCGACACCTTCTTCGACGACCTGGTGGCGCATCCCGAGGCGCGGGAGAGCTATCTGCACCAGGAGGGGGCCAAGCTCCGGGAGCCGGTGGCGTGGCGCGAGTTCGTGTTCGGCGGCATCCGCTTCATCAACTATCGCGGCACCGACGATGGCTCCACGGTCGCGGTCAACACCAACAAGTGCCGGTTCTTCCCCATCGGCGCCGGAATCTTCCAGTGGGCGATGTCCCCCGCCGAGCGCTTCCAGTTCGTCAATACGCAGGGCCAGGAGACCTATTCCTGGATCGTGCCGGACCGTGACCGCGACATGTGGGTCGACGTGGAGATGTACTCCTACCCGCTGCCGATCTGCATCGCGCCGGATGCGCTGGCGCACGCCAAGCGGACGTGACGTCACGAGCCTGAGTTGAGGACGAAGGGCGCCACGGGGCGCCCTTCGCCTTTTTGGGGAGGCCTCGATGACAGCCTTCGAGGCGGCGCTGGACATGGTCTACGCCGACGACAGCATCGCCCGGGACGCGGTCTATGCGCCTCCCGGCGAAGGTGCTGCGGTCCCATGCCGCGTGATCGGCCGGCTCGCCGAGCAGGTCGAGGGCGCCCTGGAAACCGCCAGGATCGTTCGCAACCGGCGTCTCGTGGAGGTGCGTGCGTCGGAAGTGGCCCATCCCGTCGAGGGTGGGAGGTTCACGATCGACGGGCAGGCTCACACCATCCTGGGCGCGCCGCGCCGCGAGGATGTGGATCGCCTGGTCTGGATCTGCGAGGTGCGCGGCTGATGGATGTCGAGGTCGCGATCTACGGCAATCTGCGCGCCGTGATGGAGAGCCGCCAGGCCATCGCGGCCGGCGGGCTCCATCGCGCCGCCGGGCTCGCCGCCCGCGAGGGCGTCGGGCGGTTCCGCCGCGACGTGGAGAGCGCCGGCCTTGGTCGCCGGCTGGCGAACACATGGCGGGCGACCGTCTATCCGCGGCGGCCCGGCACGCTGTCGCCGGCGGCCTTCATCTTCACGAAGGCCGAGGCGCTGATCCGGGCCCATGACAGCGGTCCGACCATCCGGCCCGTGAAGGGCAGCGTCTATCTGTGGCTGCCGACCGAGAACACGCCGCGGCGCGGCAACCGGCGGATGTCGCCGGGCATGGTGGAGGAGCGGTTCGGCGACTTCACCTATGTGCCCTCCATCACGCGGCCCGGCGTCGTGTTCGCGACGGTCGACGCCGTGCGCAGCAGGAGCCGCCGCGGCTTCCGCAAGGCGAGCCGGGGGCGGGCGGGGCAGGGGCGCAACGCCATCCGCATTATCATGTTCGTGCTGGTCAGGCAGGTGCGCCTCAGGAAGCGGCTCAATGTCGGACGCATCACATCCGAGTTGCAGCAGGTCTGGCCGGAGATCGTGTCGCGCTCGCTGGTCGATGCGTTCCGCAACGACAGCGGGGAGGGGGCATGACGAGCCGCACGGAGCAGGCGCTGGTTGCGCTGCATGCCGCGCTTGCCGCCGGCTTCGCGG
>JAEWEX010000053.1 GCA_023389135.1 Pseudomonadota bacterium
GCCTTGAGGTTGTCGCGCGTGAGCGCGACCAGGGACGCCGCCACCAGGCAGAACGAGGCGAAGAACACCAGCCAGTCGCTCGCCCCGGTCTCGGCCAGGAACTCGACCCCGAAGACATAGAGCACCACCTTGACCACGGTGAACACGCCGGCCTTCACCACCGCGACGGCGTGCAGCAGAGCGCTGACCGGGGTCGGCGCGACCATGGCGGTCGGCAGCCAGTAGTGGAACGGCATCAGCGCCGCCTTGCCGATGCCGAACGCATAGAGCGCGAACAGGAAACCGGCGGCGGTGGGGCCGATGTTGCCGGCGAGGATGCCCCCCGGCGCGAAGTCGAGAGTGCCGGCGATGACCCCGGTCCAGATGATCGCCGGCAGGAAGAAGATCATCGAGGTGCCGATGAGCAGCAGCAGGTAGACCCGCGCGCCGCGCCTGGCCTCCGCGGTGCCCTTGTGGGCCACCAGCGGATAGGTCGAGACGCTGAGAAGCTCGTAAAACAGGAACAGCGTGAACAGGTTGGCGGAGAAGGCGATGCCGATGGTGGCGCCGAGCGCCACCGCGAAGCAGACATAGAACGACGTCTGCCGCGGCTCGTTGTTGCCGCGCATGTAGCCGATCGAATAGACCGAGTTCACGATCCACAGCGTCGAGGCGATGGTCGCGAACAGCATGCCCAGCGGCTCGACCGCGAAGGCGATCTCCAGCCCCGGCACAACCTCGAACCCGCCGGCGGCCGGCCGGGCGCCGTCGACCACGGCAAGGCCGATCCGCCCCACTGTCAGGAACAGGCAGACCGCCGTGACCAGCGTGATCGCCTCGCGCACATTGGGTGCGCGGTGGGCGAGCGGGATCAGCGCCGCGCCGACGAAGGGGATCGCGAAGGCCAGGAGGACGAGATCGTCGGCCGTCATCTCAGGCCCTCGATCAGCACGTTGGCGGCCTGCATGGCGGTGCCGGCGGTGATATCCGCGTCGATGCCGAACACGACGCAGGCGCCAACCAGGATCAGGGTCGGAACCATCATGGACAGGGGAGGCTCGGTGGCGGCCGCCACCGCGCCGGCGGGCTCGCGGAACCAGGCGATCTCGACGATCCGCCCGATATAGACCACGGCCAGGACCGAGCTGATGACGATCAGGAAGGCGAGCCACCACCAGCCCTGCTGGAAGGCGCCGAGAACCAGGTACCATTTGGACACGAAGCCGACGGTCCCGGGCACGCCGATGAGCGAGAGCCCGGCCAGCACGAAGGCCGACATGGTGACCGGCATGGTGCGCCCGATGCCCGCCAGATCCTCGATCTTCACGGAGCCGACCCGCAGCGCGACACAGCCGACCGCCATGAACAGGCCGCCCTTCATGAGGGCGTGGTTGAACAGGTGGACGAGGCCGCCGGTCAGCGCCGTGGCGTTGCCGATCGCCATGCCGAGCGTGATGTAGCCGACCTGGGCGACCGAGGAATAGGCGAGCATGCGCTTGATGTTGTCCTGGAAGATCGCCGCGGCCGAGGCGACGAACATCGCGGCGAGCGAGAGGATGACCAGCAACTCGCTGACCGGATGGGCGCCGAACACGATCTCGAAGCCGAAGACCGTGAAGTAGAACCGCAGCAGCAGGTACACCGCCACCTTGGTCGCGGTGGCCGCCAGGAACACGGTCGCCACGGAGGGCGCCCCGGCATAGGCGTTGGGCAGCCAGGCGTGCAGCGGGAACAGCGCCAGCTTGAGGCCGAGGCCGACCGTGAGGAAGGCGAGCGCGGCGAGCACCGGGCGCGAGTTCTCCAGCCCGTCGAGCCGCTGCGCGATGTCGACGAAGTTGAGGGTTCCCGTCATCGAGTAGAGCAGCCCGATGGCGAGGACGTAGAAGGTCGCGCCGATGGTGCCCATCACCAGGTACTGGAACGAGGCCAGCAGCGCCCGGCGGTCGCGGCCCATGGCGATCAGCACGTAGGTGGACAGCGAGGAGATCTCGAGGAACACGAAGGCGTTGAACGCGTCGCCCGTGATCGTGATGCCGAGCAGCCCGCACAGGCACAGCAGGTACATGGCGTAGAACCATGCCTGCTTGTTCTCCGGGATCTCCTCGGCGACGCTGCGGACCGCATAGGGCATGACCAGCGCCGCGATGACGGAGATGATCAGCAGCATGTATGCGTTGGCGACGTCGACCCGGTACTCGATGCCGTAGGGCGGCTGCCAGCCGCCGAGATGGTAGGAGATGACCCCGTCGGACAGGACCTGCACGAGCAGGCCGCCGGCGACGAGCGGCATCGCCGCGCTGATGACGGCCGCGATCGCCCAAGCGGTGCGGCGCTCGCCGATGAGCGCGCACAGGGCCGCCCCCAGGAGCGGCAGGACGACCTGCAGCGCGGGCAGATGGGCGAGGATCATTCCGCGGCGCCCCTTTCGAAGATCTCGTCCTCCTCGATAGAGCCGAACACCTCGTTGATGCGGACGACGAGGGCGAGACCGAGCGCAAGCGTGGCGACGCCGACGACGATGGCGGTGAGGATCAGGACGTGCGGCAGCGGGTTGGAATAGACCTCGTAGCCCTCGGCCAGGATCGGGGGCGTGCCGCCGAGGATCTTTCCGGGCGTGATGTAGAGCAGGAACACCGCCGTCTGGAAGACGTTGAGCCCCACCAGCTTCTTGACCATGTTGCCGCGGTCGACGACGACGTAGAGCCCGGCGACCATCAGGAAGATGGAGATCCAGTGGTTGTAGTGGTGGATCACCTCATCGAATACGCCGGTCATCGTGCCCGCCCCGCAAACGCATAGAAGATGGCGATGGCGGCGCCCGTGACCGAGAGCAGCACGCCGACCTCCACCATGTGGATGCCCAGTTGCTGCGCCGCGATCGGGTCGGGGCCCAGCGTGTCGTAGTCGAGGTAGTTGCCCCCGAGCAGCACCGTCGCCACGCCGACGCCGGCGAAGATCAGCACGCCGAGCGACACCATGATCTCGACGGCCCGCACGGGGACGACGCGCATGGCCGGCTCGAGGCCGAAGATCATCGCATAGAGGATCACGCCGGCCCCGACGATGACGCCGGCCTGGAAGCCTCCTCCCGGACTGATGTCGGCATGGAACTGGATGTAGAAGCCGAACAGCACCAGGAACGGCAGCAGCAGCTTCGTGATGACCCGGAGGACGACGTCGAGGCGCATCAGTCCTTGCCCTTCCCGGCGGGCCGCTGCGCGCGGCGCAGAAGAAGCAGGACACCGATGGCGGCGGTGAAGATCACCACCACCTCGCCCAGCGTGTCGAAGCCGCGGTAGCTCGCCAGGATCGAGGCGACCACGTTGGGCACGCCGGTATCGGGGATCGACTGTGACAGGTAGTAGGGCGCCACGTGGGTGTTGACCGGCGTGTCGGCGGCCCCGAACGGCGGCAGGTCCCACGTGCCGTAGACCAGCATGGCGCCCGTGGCGACGGAGACGAACAGCGGCAGCAGCGGCGAGTGCCGCGGCGCGGACTCCTCGGTCTTGGTGAGATGCAGCACAGCCAGCATCAGCACCGTGGAGATGCCGGCGCCGACCGCCGCCTCCGTCATGGCCACGTCGACCGCGTCGAGCACGAGGAACACCGAGGCGATCAGGAAGCTGTAGATCGACCCCAGGATCGCGACCGCGAACAGGTTGCGGAGCCGGACGATGCCGACCGCGACCGCGCCGAGCAGCGTCAGCAGCACCATGTTGATCAGCGCTTCGATGACGAGCCCTCCCCGTTGCCGGGCGCCGCCGCGCGAGGCCGCGCTTCCGTCATCTCGCCGGCGATTTCGCGCAGCACCGCCTCCCGCGGCCGGCCCTCGGCGTCGAACAGCCGTGGCTTGACGCCCACGGAGAGCGCGGCGCGCGTCACCGCGTGGGATGCGACCGGCGAGGTGAAGAAGAAGATCAGCAGGAGGAAGACGAGCTTCACCGTCACCAGCGTGAAGCCTGCCTGAAGCATCATGCCCAGCAGCAGGAAGCCCGCGCCGACCGTGTCGCTGACGCCGGTCGCGTGAATGCGCGTGTAGAGATCGGGCATGCGGTTGAGCCCGACCGCGCCCACCACGAGGAAGAAGCCGCCTGCCAGCAGGAGCGCCCAGCTCAGCGTATCGACCAGGATCGCCATCAGTCCGCCGGCTCCTCTCCGCCCGTGCCGGACAGATCGCCGTAGCGCAGGAACTTCAGGACCGCGAGCACGCCTATGATGTTGAGCAGCGCATAGAGCAGCGCGATGTCGAGGAACTCCGGCCGGCCGGTGAGGAAGCCCACCAGCGCGATGAGCAGGATCGCGGCATTGCCGATCTTGTTGGCTGCGACCAGGCGGTCGAACACGGTCGGCCCGGCCAGCGCGCGCACGACGGCAAGGGCGAGCGCCACCAGCGTCGCCACCGATGCGACGGCGAACATCATGGCCGGCCCTCGAAGGCGACGACGCGGCGGTCCATGGCGCCCTCCACCACGTCCGCGGCGCCCTCGCCGGTAAGGGCGTGGACCAGGATCTCGTCGTCGCGGGCGGACACGTCCACGGAGGTCGTGCCCGGCGTGAGGGTGATGGAGTTGGCGTAGGTGGTCAGGCCCGCCGCCGTGCGCTGTCCGGCCTTGACGCGGACCATGGTCGGCGAGATGGGCAGCTTCGGGTCGAGGATGATGCGCGTGACCGCGATCGCGGACTTGAAGATCTCCGCGAGGAGCCAGGGCCAGTAGGTGATGGCGCCCAGCGTCAGGCGGAGCGGCAGCCCCTCCTCGTCAGCCGACTTCGTCCGCCAGGCAAACCAGACGCAGATCGCGGTGGAGATGAAGCCGACCGAGACCAGGAAGCCCTTGGTCTGCCCGGACAGCAGGAACCAGAAGGCCAGCAGGAGACCCGTCAGAATGATTAGCCGCGACACTATTATTCCCCCTTTCGCGGCTCGTCATGCGTTGCCGGCGCGCGCCTCGCCCCAAGGCACCCTGGATGATTGGCTCTTTCGTTTTGGCCGTTACCCGCCGATTAGCCAATGCGGGCATGGGCGTCAACAGGCGGGGGCTCACGGAACCGTGGGCCCCCGTGGTCGTCGGGAGTTGCGCCCCCTCACTCGGCCGCGATGCGGACCTCGGGGGCGGCGGCCTTGATGTCGTCGCCGACATGGTCGGCGAAGCGCTCGAAGTTCGCCTGGAACATCTTCACCAGCCGGGCCGCCTGCTCGCCATAGGCGAGCTTGTCGCGCCAGGTCTTGCGCGGATGCAGCAGGTGGGGCTCCACGCCCGGCACCGAGTTCGGCACCTGGAAGCCGAAATAGGGATCGGTGCGGAAGTCCGCGTTCTTCAGTTCGCCGGACAGGGCCGCGGCCAGCAGGGTGCGCGTCGCCTTGATGGGCATGCGCCGGCCCTCGCCATAGGCCCCGCCGGTCCAGCCGGTGGAGACCAGCCAGCAATCGACCTCGCGCTCGGCGATGAACCGCTTCAGAAGTTCGCCATAGACCGCCGGATGGCGCGGCATGAAGGGCGAGCCGAAACAGGTGGAGAACGTCGCCTGCGGCTCCGTGACGCCCTTCTCGGTGCCGGCCACCTTGGCGGTGTAGCCGGACAGGAAGTGGTACATGGCCTGCTCGGGGGTGAGCTTGGCGATGGGCGGCATGACCCCGAAGGCGTCGCAGGTCAGCATCACGATGTTGCGGGGATGGCCCGCGCGGCCGGTGGCGCTGGCATTGGGGATGAAGTCCAGCGGATAGGCGCAGCGCGTGTTCTCGGTCTTGGAGCCGTCGTCGAAGTCCGGCACCCGGGTCTCGGGGTCGAGCACCACGTTCTCCAGCACCGTGCCGAAGCGCCGGGTGGTGGCGTAGATCTCCGGCTCGGCCTCCTCCGACAGGCGGATCGTCTTGGCGTAGCAGCCGCCCTCGAAGTTGAAGATGCCGTCGGCGCTCCAGCCGTGCTCGTCATCGCCCACCAGCGTGCGGGAGGGATCGGCGGACAATGTGGTCTTGCCGGTCCCGGACAGGCCGAAGAAGATCGCGGCGTCGCCGGCGGGGCCCACATTGGCCGAGCAGTGCATCGGCATGACGCTCTTCTGCGGCAGCAGGTAGTTCAGCACGCTGAACACCGACTTCTTCATCTCGCCGGCATAGGAGGTGCCGCCGATCAGCACCAGCCCGCGGGACAGGTCCAGCGCGATGATGGTGTCGCCGCGCGAGCCGTGGCGGGCCGGATCGGCCTTGAAGCTCGGCAGGTCGACGATGGTCAGCTCGGGCTCGAACCGGGTGAGGCCGGAGCGCTCCGGCCGGATCAGCAGGTTGCGGATGAACAGCGAGTGCCAGGCATATTCGGTGAAGACCCGGACCTTGATGCGGTGCGCCGGGTCGGCGCCGCCGTGCAGGTCCTGGGCGAACAGCTCGCGGCCGCGGGCATGGGCGATGAAGTCGCGGCGCAGGGCCTCGAACTGCTCGGGAGTGATGGCGCCGTTGTTGTCCCACCAGATCTGGTCCTCGGTGGTCTCGTCGCGGACGACGAACTTGTCCTTGGGGCTGCGGCCGGTGTGGATGCCGGTATCGGCCACCAGCGCGCCGCCGGCGGAGAATTCGGCCTCATTTCGGCGGATCGCCTCCTCGCAAAGCCGGGGCTCGGCGAGGTTCCAGTGCACGGCCGCGAGGCCCTCGAAGCCGAATGCGTCCGCGCCATGGGCGCGGTTCCAGACGCCTGTCTGTTTCACGGGATCGTTTCCTCCAAAGCCGCGCCCCGCTCAAGGAAGCTGCGGCATGTCGATGGCGGTCCTTCCGGTCAGTGGGCGCATTCCCTAGAGAACGGGAGCCCGCGCGGCAAGTTCCCTTTGGACGCAGGTGCGTTGCCGGACCTCACGGACCCGGCGACGACCCGGACCCGCGCGGTCAGACCGCCCGCCGGTCCCGCGCCGCCTTCGCAAGGTCCACCAGCGCGCGCCGCAGCCCGCCGCCGTCGGTCACCCGCGCCGGGAAGTCCAGCCGGGCGGTGAGGGCGCCGGCGCGCATGTCCAGGCCCAGCGGGTCCGCGCCGGTGGCGCGCCAGTCGCCCCCGGGCGCGCCGCACAGCCTGGTCGCATAGAGCGCGATGGCGTCGAGATGGTCCTCGTTCATGTGCGCCACCGCGCCGGCCTCCGAGGCCGCGAGCGCCTCCGCGCCGGCGAGATCGGTCAGGAGCCGGCCGGGCTCCAGCGCCACGATGCGGCCGAAGCCCGCCACCAGATGGGCGCCTGCGACCTCCATGCGGTAGAACCCGAAATCGGCGAAGCCGGCATAGCCGGCGGCCTCCGGGTGGCGGGCGAGGAAGCGGGCGCCGAGCGCCGGATCGGCGTCCGGCGCGCCGATCGTGCCGGAGACGGTGAGCCGCGCGCCCGCCAGCGGGTCGCCGCCCTCGCCGCCCGGAGCCACCAACAGCAGGGACACGCGGCCGTCGCGGGCGATGTTGCGCGTGTGCAGCGCCAGCCCCGACAGCAGCAGGATCGGCGCGCCCGCGATGTCGGCAGCCACCGTGACCAGCGATGCGAACGGATGCCCGTCGGCGTCCGCGGTCGCCAGCGCGCCGGTCAGCGCGGTGCGCAGCACCCGCCTGGCGGCGACGACGGGATCGAAGCCGGCTTCGGCGTCGGGGGCCGGGAAAGCTTGATTCATGACAGGACGCTCGCTTTGACCTATTGTGAACACCCGGCGCGGCGCGGCCAGTTGTCGCTGCCTTATTTCCGCCTATCGACCGGGGCTTGAGTTGCGCCGCCGCAACGGACACAACGGCGCATCAACAACGGACGGGACGCCCGATGCCGACCATCGCCCTCGTGGACGACGACCGCAACATCCTCACATCGGTCTCCATCGCGCTGGAAGCTGAAGGCTACCGCATCCAAACCTACACCGACGGCGCCTCCGCGCTCGACGGAATTCGCACCGATCCGCCCGATCTCGCGATCCTCGACATCAAGATGCCGCGCATGGACGGCATGGAGCTGCTGCGGCGGCTGCGCCAGAAGTCCGAGATGCCGGTGATCTTCCTGACCTCGAAGGACGAGGAGATCGACGAGCTGTTCGGCCTCAAGATGGGCGCCGACGACTTCATCCGCAAACCGTTCTCGCAGCGCCTGCTGGTGGAGCGGGTCAAGGCGGTGCTGCGCCGCGCCAACCCGCGGGAGGCCTCGGCCCGCCCCGCCGACAGCAAGGTGCTGGAGCGCGGCCTGCTGGTCATGGACCCCGAGCGCCATACCTGCACCTGGAAGGGCGAGCCGGTGACGCTGACGGTCACCGAGTTCCTGATCCTGCAATCGCTGGCGACCCGCCCGGGCGTTGTGAAAAGCCGCAACGCGCTGATGGACGCCGCCTATGACGACCAGGTCTATGTGGACGACCGCACCATCGACAGCCACATCAAGCGGCTGAGGAAGAAGTTCAAGGCGGTGGACGACGCCTTCGACATGATCGAGACGCTGTACGGCGTCGGCTATCGCTTCAAGGAGGACTGAGGCAGCGCCCCCCTTGGGCGGGATCGAGGGGCAGACCGGCCCATGACCGCAGACATCGAACGCGCACGCATCGCAGCGGCGGAGGACGCCGAGCCGCGCGAGGGCACCCTGACGAAGCTCGGCCGTTTCGCGCGCGCGCTGTCGCTGATCGGCGTGTCGAGCCTGACACGCCGCATCGTGGTGCTGAACCTCGCGGGCCTCGTGGCGCTGCTGTCGGGCATCCTCTACCTCAACCAGTTCCGCGCCGGGCTGATCGACGCCCGGGTGCAGAGCCTGCTGACCCAGGGCGAGATCATCGCCGGCGCCATCGCCGCATCGGCGACGGCCGACACCAACTCGATCTGGATCGATCCCAACAAGCTGCTCGAACTGCAGGCCGGGGAAAGCCTGTTCCCCTCCGACGACGCCCAGACCGCGCTGGAATTCCCCATCAATCCCGAGCGGGTCGCGCCGGTGCTGCGGCGCCTGATCACGCCGACGCGCACCCGCGCCCGGCTGTACGACCGCGACGGCGCGCTGCTGCTGGACAGCCAGAGCCTGTATTCGCGCGGCGACATCCTGCGCTTCGACCTGCCGCCGCCCGAGACCGAGGTGCCGGGCTATTTCGAGTGGCTGTGGACCTCGCTCAACGGCTGGTTCCGGCGCAGCGACCTGCCGACCTACGAGGAGCTCGGCTCGGCCAACGGCCGCGGCTATCCGGAAATCGTGCGGGCGCTGTCGGGCGCGCCGGCATCGGTCGTGCGCCAGAACACTCGCGGGGAGATCATCGTATCGGTCGCGGTGCCGATCCAGCGGTTCCGCGCCGTGACCGGGGCGCTGCTGCTGTCCACCCAGGGCGGCGACATCGACGCCATCGTCCATGCCGAGCGCATGGCCATCGTGCGCGTGTTCCTGGTCGCGGCCGCGGTCATGGTGGTGCTGTCGGTGCTGCTCGCCGGCACCATCGCAGGGCCGGTGCGCAAGCTGGCCGACGCCGCCGACCGGGTCCGCCACCGCGTCAAGCAGCGCACGGAGATACCCGACTTCGAGGGCCGCACCGACGAGATCGGCCACCTGTCGCGCTCGCTGCGCGACATGACCAGCGCGCTGTACCGGCGGATCGAGGCGATCGAGAGCTTCGCCGCCGACGTCTCCCACGAACTGAAGAACCCGCTGACCTCGCTGCGATCCGCCGTGGAGACGCTACCCGTGGCCAAGACCGCCGATGCGCGGGAACGGCTGCTCGGCGTGATCCAGCACGATGTCAGCCGGCTGAACCGGCTGATCACCGACATCTCGGACGCCTCCCGGCTCGATGCGGAGCTGCAGCGCCAGGACGCCGAGCCGCTGGACGTCGCCAAGCTGCTGAGGGCGGTGGTGGGGCTCCAGAACGATGTCGAGCGCAATGACGGGGTGCGGATCGCGCTCAAGATCCCGCCCGGCCAGCGCGACGCATTCTTCATCTTCGGGCACGATTCGCGCCTCGGCCAGGTGATCACCAACCTGATCGAGAACGCCCGCTCGTTCTCGCCGCGGGGCGGCGAGGTGCGGGTCGCGTGCCGCCGCGTGCGCTCAGAGCTCGAGGTGGTCGTGGACGACGACGGCCCCGGCATCCGGCAGGAGGTTCTGTCGCGCATATTCGACCGCTTCTACACCGACCGCCCCGAGCAGGGGTTCGGCCAGAATTCCGGCCTGGGCCTGTCCATCTCCAAGCAGATCGTCGAGGCCCATGGCGGCCGCATATGGGCCGAGAACCGCTATGCGGCCGGCCAGCCCGACGAGGCCGGCGAGGCCCGTCCCGCGGGCGCCCGCTTCGTCGTCAGGCTTCCCGCGGCGGAATGACGCTGGCCCCCACCGTCCACGCCTCCTGCGTGCTGGTCGGCGCGGCGGGGATCCTGATCCGCGGAGCGTCGGGCGCGGGCAAGTCCCGGCTGGCGCTGGAGCTCATGGAGGACGCCCGCGCCCGCGGCCAGTTCGCGGCGCTGGTGGCCGACGACCGGGTGCATCTCGAGGCGGCGTCCGGGCGGCTGGTGGCGCATGCGCCTGCCGCCATTGCCGGGCGGATCGAGGCCCGCGGCCTTGGGATCGTTGCGGTCCGGCATGTGCGATCGGCCGTGGTCCGGCTGGTGGTGGACCTGACCGCGACGCCCGACCGGATGCCCGCGCCGGAAGCCGCGGTGGCCGACGTTGAAGGTGTGAGGCTGCCCGCGCTCGCGGTCGACGGCGCGGCCGCCCGAAGGCTGGCGCCGCTGGTCCTCGCGGGAGCCGGCGTCTTCCGATGACGAATTCGTGGGCATTCTTGCCTCTTGCTTTGGCAGCGCAACATGCAAAAACTACGCGCTCTTTTTAGGTCGCGCCCCCGCGGATGGCCCGCCGCCCGGCGCCGGAGACCCGAATGATCGGTCTTGTATTGGTCACCCACGGCAACCTCGCCAGCGAGTTCCGCTCGGCATTGGAGCACGTGGTCGGCCCCCAGCAGCAGATCGAGGCGATCACCATCGGCCCCGAGGACGACATGGAGCGGCGGCGCGACGACATCGTCGCCGCTGTGGAGCATGTGGACGACGGCGCCGGCGTGGTGGTGCTGACCGACATGTTCGGCGGCACGCCCTCCAACCTCGCCATCTCCTGCATGAACGGGCGGGAGGTGGAGGTGATCGCCGGCATCAACCTGCCCATGCTGATCAAGCTCGCCAGCGTCCGCGCCGATACCGGCCTGGAGGATGCCGTGGCCCAGGCCCAGGAGGCGGGCCGCAAATACATCAACGTCGCCAGCCGGGTCCTGTCGGGCAAATGACCGGAGCCGCCGCGGCGCCGAGCGGGCCCGGGCGGGCCCTGACGCGGACCCTCGCCATCGTCAACAAGCGCGGCCTGCACGCGCGCGCCTCCGCCAAGTTCGTGCGCTGCGTCGAGGCATTCGAGGCCGAGGTCGAGGTCACCCGCAGCGGCGAGACCGTCGGCGGCACGTCGATCATGGGCCTCATGATGCTGGCGGCCGGACCGGGCACCGCCATCGAGGTCGCAGCCCGGGGCGCGGACGCGCAGGCGGTGCTCGATGCGCTGGCGGCCCTCGTCGCCGACCGGTTCGGCGAAGACGAGTGACCGCCATATAAAGACTTCTTTATATCGTTATTGCCTGATCCGGGCCGGCCGTGCTAGACAGCGGCACGCCAGCCGCGCGGGGCATCCCCCGCGCCGCGCCGACACGCCATTCAAGACCGGACGGATTTCATGAACGACTACATCGTCAAGGACATTTCGCTCGCCGATTTCGGCCGCAAGGAAATCTCCATCGCCGAGACCGAGATGCCGGGCCTGATGTCCGTGCGCGAGGAATACGGCCCGTCGCAGCCGCTGAAGGGCGCGCGCATCGCGGGCTCGCTGCACATGACCATCCAGACCGCCGTGCTGATCGAGACCCTCAAGGCGCTGGGCGCGGACATCCGCTGGGTGTCGTGCAACATCTACTCGACCCAGGACCACGCCGCCGCCGCCATCGCGGCCGCCGGCATTCCGGTGTTCGCCTGGAAGGGCGAGAGCCTCAATGACTACTGGGACTACACCGCCAGGCTTTTCGAGTGGCACGGCGGCGGCCACCCCAACATGATCCTCGACGACGGCGGCGACGCCACCATGTTCGTCCATCTCGGCCTGCGCGCCGAGAACGGCGACACCGCCTTCCTCGACAAGCCCGGCTCGGAGGAGGAGGAGGTGTTCTTCGCCCTCCTCAAGAAGATGCTCGCCGAGAAGCCGAAGGGCTGGTTCGCCGAGGTGGCCAGGTCCATCAAGGGCGTGTCGGAGGAGACCACGACCGGCGTCCACCGCCTCTACGTGCTCGCCAAGGAGGGCAAGCTGCTGTTCCCGGCGATCAACGTCAACGACAGCGTCACCAAGTCCAAGTTCGACAATCTCTACGGCTGCCGCGAAAGCCTGGTGGACGGCATCCGCCGCGGAACCGATGTGATGATGGCCGGCAAGGTCGCCATGGTCGCGGGCTTCGGCGACGTGGGCAAGGGCTCGGCCGCTTCGCTCCGTCAGGCCGGCTGC
>JAEWEX010000117.1 GCA_023389135.1 Pseudomonadota bacterium
CGCGCCGCCCTCGCGGGCCTCCACGCCGCCGAGATTGCCGATGCCCGCGCCGCCATAGTCGGCCGCGTCGGTGTTGACGATCTCGCTGTAGCGGCCGGCGAGCGGCACCCCGACGCGGTAGCCCTCGCGCGGGACCGGCGTGAAGTTGGAGACCACGACCACGATGTCGTCGGGATCGTCGCCGCGGCGCAGGGAGGCCAGAACGCTGTTGGCCGCGTCGTCGGAGACGAGCCACTCGAAGCCGTCCGGCTCGCAGTCGCGCCGGTGCAGCGCCGGCACGTCGCGATAGACGTGGTTGAGGTCGCGCACCAGGCGGCGCACGCCGTCATGCATCGGGTCGTCCAGCAGGTGCCAGTCCAGGCTGACATCGTGGTTCCACTCCCGCTCCTGGCCGAACTCCCCGCCCATGAACAGGAGCTTCTTGCCGGGGTGGCCCCACATGAAGCCGTAATAGGCCCGCAGGTTGGCGAAGCGCTGCCAGCGGTCGCCCGGCATGCGGCCGAGGATCGAGCCCTTGCCGTGAACCACCTCGTCATGGCTGAGCGGCAGCACGTAGTTCTCCGACCAGGCGTAGACCAGGCCGAAGGTCATGTCGTTGTGGTGGTGGCGGCGGTGGATGGGGTCGAGCTGCATGTAGCGCAGCGTGTCGTGCATCCAGCCCATGTTCCACTTGAAGCCGAAGCCGAGCCCGCCCATCTCCGGCGGCTTCGACACGCCCGGCCACGCGGTGGATTCCTCCGCGACGGTCACGACGCCCGCGCCGGCGCCATAGGCGGCGCGGTTCATGCGCCGAAGGAAGTCGATGGCCTCGAGGTTCTCGTTGCCGCCATGGCGGTTGGGCACCCACTCGCCGGGCTTGCGGCTGTAGTCGAGGTAGAGCATGGAGGCCACCGCATCCACGCGCAGTCCGTCGAGGTGGTATCGCTCGATCCAGAAACGGGCGCTGGCGGCAAGGAAGGTCTGCACTTCCTCGCGGCCGAAATTGTAGATGTAGGTGCCCCAGTCGTGATGGTAGCCCTGACGCGGGTCCGCGTGCTCGTAGAGATGGGTGCCGTCGAACTCGGCGAGACCGTGGGCGTCGTTGGGGAAATGCCCCGGCACCCAGTCGAGCAGCAGCCCGATGCCGGCGTCGTGCGCGGTCTCCACGAAGGCGCAGAACTCCTCCGGCGTGCCGAAGCGGCTGGTGGGGGCGAACATGGAGACCGGCTGATAGCCCCATGAGCCGTCGAACGGATACTCCGTGATCGGCAGCATCTCGATGTGGGTGAAGCCCATGTCGCGGACGTAGGGGATCAGCCGCTCGCCCAGTTCCCTGTAGGTGAGGTAGCGGTTGCCCTCCTCGGGCACGCGCGCCCAGGAGGCGAGGTGGCACTCGTAGACCGACATCGGCCGTCGTCGCGGATCGCCGCCGGCGGCGCGCTCGGCCATCCATTGCCCGTCGCTCCAGCGCACCTGCGGGGGACCCGACAGCACGGAGGCCGTGGCGGGCGGGTGCTCGGCGGCGAAGGCCACCGGATCGGCCTTCATGTGCAGGCCGCCACGATGGTCCCTGATCTCGTACTTGTAGGGCCGCCCCGCGCCGACGCCCGGCACGAACAGCTCCCAGATGCCGGCCTCGTGGCGCAGGCGCATGGGATGGCGGCGACCGTCCCAGCCGTTGAAGTCGCCGACCACGCTGACGCGGCGGGCATTGGGCGCCCATACCGCGAACACGAAGCCGTCGACGCCGCCGAGGGTCAGCGGACGCGCGCCGAGCACGTCGGCATAGGCGGCCTCGTCGCCGCCGCGCACCGCCGCCACACGGTCGTCGGGCAGCGCCGCCATGAAGGAATAGGGATCGTGCCGGACCGTTTCCGATCCGGCGCCGTCATCGACCGCGAGCCGGTAGTTGGGACGCACGTCCTGCCGCAGCCAGCCGACGAACAGGCCGGCCGCGTGCACGCGCGTCATCTCCGCCAGCACCGCGGCGCCATCCGCGGCGATCACCCGTGCGGCGCTCGCCTCCGGCAACATGGCGCGCACCTCCCACAGGCCCGGGGACGCCTCGTGGGGCCCAAGCACCGCGAACGGGTCGCCGTGATCGGCGTGCACCAGCGCCTCGATGGCGCCCCGGTCGAGGGCGGTGGCCGGCGCGGCCTTCGCCGCGCGCCCGGTCGCGGTCATGGCGTCGCCCCGGTGTCCAGAAGTTCCAGCACGCCGCGCACCGGCGTGCCGATCCAGGACGGCCGATGGGCCGCCTCATAGGCGATCTCGTAGAATGCCTTGGCGAGCAGATGCAGCCTCAGCAGGCCGGCGCGGTCGCCGTCGCCGGAAATCCAGACGGGGTGGCCGTCGGCCGCCTCGCGGTAGCCGTCCAGGAAGGCCGCCTCCGCCAGCCGGCGCGTGTCCTCGGCCGCAGCCTCGACGCGTGTGGCGGAGGCCGGGAAGCGCTGCCGCACCTCATCGGCCGCGGTGTCGGCGAGATAGGCGAAGGAGCGCAGCATGCCGGCGATGTCGCGCAGCGGCGACGACTTCCCGCGCCGCTCGTCGACGGCGCGGGCCGGCTCGCCCTCGAAATCGACGATGACGAGATCGTTCTGGGCGATCAGCACCTGGCCGAGATGATAGTCGCCGTGGACCCGCATGCGGAGCCCGGCCGGCGCGATGCGCGCCTCGCGGTCCAGCGCCTTCAGCACCTCGCGCCTGCGCGCAAGCAGGGACGAAACGGCCTCGTGCGCGCCCTCGGGCACGGCGTCGCCGGCGGCCTCCAGCGCGGCGAAGGCCCGCTCCGCCTGCGCCCGGGCGTCCGCCGCGACCGCCGCGACGTCCGCCTTCGTCAGCGGCGATGTGCCGAACGCCGCATCGTCGGTGGGTGTCGCCAGCGCCAGATGCATCTCGGCGGTGCGGCGGCCGAGGATCGCGGCATAGCCGAGGACGTCGCGCGCGGAGGTTTCGGCGGCGAGGGGGTCGGGCTCACCGCCGTCCATGGGCACCTGCGCCATGGCGAGGTGCTCGAAGTCGCGCTTCAGCGCCTCCAGCGACCAGTTCCAGGCATCACCCTGGTTGGCGACATAGGCCTGGAGGATGGCGAGCGCGGTCTCGCCACCGTCGGCGCCGACATGCTCCGCCGCGCCGAGCAGCGCCGGCGTGTTGCGGAAGCCGGCCTGCGTGAGGAAGCGCCCGACCTCGAGCTCCGGATGGGCGCCGGGCTGGAGCCGGCGATAGAGCTTCAGCATCATGCTGTTGCCGAGCGCGATGGAGGTGTTGCTCTGCTCGACGCCGACACGGCGCGGCGCGAGCGCGTCGGGCCCGTCCAGCGCGTCGAGCGTCTCCGCGAGCCCGGCGGTGGCCGAGAACCGGATCTCGCCGCCGCCCGCGGTCGCCACCGTGTCGCCGCGCCGCATGGCCTCCACCACGAGCCCCGGGAACTCCGGCGACGCGGAGGCGTCGACCAGGAGCCCGACGCGCGAGCCGCGCCTGACCTTGGCCAGCGCATAGGGCAGCAGCGCCTCGCCCTCGCCGTCCTCCGCGGCAAGCGGCAGGAAGTAGCGGTCGGCCGCGCCCTGGCCGGCGGTGGCTGAGACCACGGCCAGCGCCAGCCGCTCGCGGCCGCTGCGGTCGGGCATGGCGCCGACATCCTCGACGGCGGCGCGCAGCCTGCCGGCGCCGGCTGCGAACCACCGCTGCGCCGGCAGGAACTTCGGCGCCACGGTCGCCTCGAACGCGCTTCGCTCGCGCCCCGTGAACAGCGACGATGCCGACTGCTGCATGACCAGCGTGTCCAGGTCCTGCATGGGGCGCGGGCCGAAGCGCGTCTCGTCGGCTGCGGCCGGCACGATGCGGAACCAGTAGAAGCCGTAAGCCGGCAAAGTGAGCAGATACGGCAGCTCTCCGAAGCGCGGGAACTCGGTGTTCGTGGTCATCTCCGAGGGCGCGAAGCCGACGAACTCCGACATGTCGAGCTCCACAGGCTGCGGCGCGCGGGCGAGGTTGGCGACGCACAGGATGCGTTCGTCGCCGAACTCGCGGATATAGGCCAGCACCTTGCGGTTGGCGGGGAACAGGAACCTGAGCGAGCCGCGGCCGAAGGCCTGCGAGGTGCGTCGGACCGCGATCAGGGTCCGCACCCAGTGCAGCAGGCTGGACGGGCTGCGGTAGTGCGCCTCCACGTTCACGGCGTCGAAGCCGTAGATCGGGTCCTGGATGGCCGGCAGGAACAGTTTCGCGGGGTCCGCACGGCTGAAACCGCCATTGCGGTCCGGCGACCACTGCATGGGCGTCCTGACGCCGTCGCGGTCGCCCAGATAGATGTTGTCGCCCATGCCGATCTCGTCGCCGTAATAGACCACCGGCGTGCCGGGCATGGACAGAAGCAGGCTGTTCAGCAGCTCGATCTTGCGGCGGTCGTTGCCGAGCAGCGGCGCCAGCCGGCGGCGGATGCCGAGGTTGATGCGCGCGCGCTTGTCGTCGGCATAGAACGACCACAGGTAGTCGCGCTCCTGGTCGGTCACCATCTCCAGCGTCAGCTCGTCATGGTTCCTGAGGAAGATCGCCCACTGGCACCCCTCCGGGATGTCCGGCGTCTGGCGCATGATGTCGGTGATCGGATGCCGGTCCTCCTGGGCGACGCCCATATACATGCGCGGCATCAGCGGAAAGTGGAACGACATGTGGCACTCGTCGCCGTCGCCGAAATAGGGCGCGGTGTCCTCCGGCCACTGGTTGGCCTCCGCCAGCAGCATGCGGCCGGGGAACTCGGCGTCCAGCGCCGCCCTGATCTTCTTCAGGACCACATGGGTCTCCGGCAGGTTCTCGCAGTTGGTGCCCTCGCGCTCGATCAGGTAGGGGATGGCGTCGAGCCTGAGCCCGTCGACCCCGGTGGAGAGCCAGTGGCGCATGACGTCGATGACCGCCTCCAGCACGCGCGGATTGTCGAAGTTGAGGTCCGGCTGGTGGCTGAAGAAACGGTGCCAGTAATAGGCCTTGGCGACGGGATCCCACGACCAGTTCGACGGCTCGGTGTCGAGGAAGATGATGCGCGTGTCCTCGTATTTCCGGTCGGTGTCGGACCAGACGTAGAAGTCGCGCCAGGCCGAACCGGCCTTGGCATTGCGGGCGCGCTGGAACCAGGGATGCTGGTCCGAGGTGTGGTTGATCACCAGCTCGGTGATCACCCGCAGGTCGCGGGCGTGCGCCTCCTTCACGAAGCGGCGGAAGTCGCGCATCGTGCCGTAGGCGGGATTGATGCCGCGATAGTCGGCGATGTCGTAGCCGTCGTCGCGCAGCGGCGAGGGATAGAACGGCAGGATCCAGATCGCGGTGACGCCGAGGTCCTTGATGTAGTCCAGCTTCTGGATCGCGCCCTCGAAGTCGCCGATGCCGTCATTGTTGGCGTCGAAGAACGACTTGATGTGGAGCTGGTAGATGATGGCGTCGCGGTACCATTGCGGGTCGCTGCGGTCGATCATGCGGAGGCCTCGGCGGTCGCGGGCGGGATCAGGCGCCAGACCACGACGGGGTTCGCCGCCGGATCGAGCGCGATGCGGTGCACCTTGCCACGCAGGGTGAAGCGCCCGCCGTTCAGCAGGTCCTCCGCCTCGATGGAGGCATGGTCGGGCAGCCCGAACTCCCACAACGGCACCTCGTAGTCGCACTCCCGGCGGTTGTGCGGGTCGAGGTTGACCAGCGCCATGACGGCGTTGGACCTGTCCGGCGCGATGCGGGCATAGGCAAGGATCGCGTCGTTCCAGGCGTTGAGGAACAGGATGTTGCGGTGGTCGTGCAGCGCGGGATTGGCGTTTCGCGCCGCGTTCAGGAGGCGGATGTGGTCGCGGATGTTGCCGGGCGCGTCGAAGTCGCGGGCGCGCAGCTCGTACTTTTCCGAATCCAGATACTCCTCGCGGCCCGGCAGGGGCGCCGCCTCGCAGATCTCGAAGCCGGAATAGATGCCCCAGCTTCCCGACAGCGTGGCGGCGAGCGTGGCGCGGACGATGAAGCCGGGACGGCCCGAGGTCTGGAGATAGTAGGGATTGATGTCCGGCGTGGTGACGAAGAAGTTCGGCCGGTAGCACTCGGCCATGGTGCCCGAGGCGAGCTCCGTCATGTACTGCGTGATCTCGGCCTTGCCGTTGCGCCAGGTGAAATAGGTGTAGGACTGCTGGAACCCGGCCTTGGCCAGCGCCTGCATCATCTTCGGCCGCGTGAAGGCCTCCGACAGGAAGATCACGTCGGGGTGGCGCGCGTTCACCTCCGCGATCATCCAGCGCCAGAACGGCAGCGGCTTGGTATGGGGGTTGTCGACGCGGAATATCGTGACGCCCTCGCCGGCCCAGAACAGCACCACGTCGCGCAGCGCCTCCCACAGCGCCGGCAGGCCCTTGCCGTAGAAGTCGACATTGACGATGTCCTCGTACTTCTTGGGCGGGTTCTCGGCGAACTTCAGCGTGCCGTCGGGCCGCCAGTCGAACCAGTCCGGGTGCTCGCGGATCCAGGGATGGTCCGGCGAGCACTGGATGGCGAAATCGAGCGCGATTTCCAGGCCGTGGCCGCGGGCGGCCGCCACCATGCGGCGGAAGTCGTCCAGCGTGCCGAGGTCGGGGTGGATGGCGTCGTGGCCGCCGGCGGCCGAGCCCACGGCATAGACGCTGCCGACATCGTCGGGCCCGGCCGTCAGCGCGTTGTTGCGGCCCTTGCGGTTGGTCCCGCCGATCGGGTGGATCGGCGGGAAGTAGAGCACGTCGAAGCCGAGGTCGCGCACATAGGGCATGCGGTCGATCACGTCGTCGAAGGTGCCGTGGCGCTCCGGATCGTTCGAGGCCGAGCGCGGGAAGAGCTCGTACCAGGCGGAAAAGCGGGCGCGGGGGCGCTCGACCAGCAGCGGCAGCTCGCGCGTCGCGCGCGACAGGTTCTCCCGCCCGCCCCAGCGGCCGACCAGCGCCATGGCGGCCGGCGCCAGCAGCATGTCGAGCCGGGCGGAGGCGGCCGCCTTGTCGAGCCTGCCGAGCAGGCTCGCGAGCGCACGCCGGTCGGCGCCGGTCGCGCGCTCCGCGGCGCCGCGGGCGATCTCGATTCCCTCGATGGTTTCCAGCGCCACGTCGCGGCCCGCCGCGACCTTGGCGCGAACCTCCTTCACCCAGCTTGCGAAGGGATCGCGCCAGGCCTCTACGGTGAAGACATGGCGGCCTGTATCGGCTGCCGTGAAGCTGCCGGCCCAGCGGTCGTTGTCCACGAAGGCCATGGGCGCGCGACGCCAGCCGTCCTCGCCGTCGCGGCGGTGCAGCACCTCGGCGGCGATGACGTCGTGGCCGTCGCAGAAAATGTCGGCGGATACCTCGACAGTGTCGCCGGCCACGCGCTTGGCCGGCGTCTCGCCGCCATCCACCTGCGGCCACACCTGCTCGATGGCGACGCGGTTTTTCGCCGCCGGCCAGGCCTCCGCCCGGACCGCCTCAACTGCCTTTCTCTTCATGCACACAAATCTCCCTTAACAGGGCAACAGGCGAACCCCTGAAGAGTTCCGAAATAGCCGCCGGCTCGCGCAGGTCCATGACGCCGCCGCCCAGGACGTCCTCCCATCGGCCCGGCGGTATTGCGAGGCGGGTGCCGTCCCATGCATCCGGCGGCGGCGCAAGTCCGCCATCCTGCGGCAGCATGTCGGCCAGCTGCCGGCCGACGGCGACGACGATGCGGCGGTCCGTCCATGTGCGCATGAAGGCGACCAGGCGGTCAGCCGCCGGCCCTTCGGCCTGAAGCGGGCGATAGTCTCCCTCCGCGAACAGGTCGGGCTCTTCGGCGCGCAGGCGCAGCAGACGCGCGGCGAGCGCCTGCTTGACGCGGCCGTCGCGCCAGTGACCGGTCAGCGCGGCAAGGTCGTCGTCGGCGGCCAGCGCGGCCATGCGCGCGGCATAGTCCACCGGCCGGCGGTTGTCCGGATCGACCAGCGACAGGTCCCAGAACTCGGTCCCCTGATAGATGTCGGGCACCCCCGGCACGGTGCATTTCAGCACGAGGCGGGCGAGGCTGCCGGCGGCGCCGAGCTGTGCGAGCCGCCGCGCCAGCGAGCGGAAGCCGTCGAGAAACAGGGCGTCCGGCGCGATCGTCGCCCCCAGCAGCCGCCGGACCGCCGCCTCGTAGCCGGCGTCGACATTGATCCAGCTGGTGTGCCGCTTGCCCTCGCGCAGGGCCTTCTCGGCATAGGCCGTCATGCGCGCGCGGAAGGCCTCGCAGTCTTCCGCGCCGCTCTCCTCCAGCAGCTCGACCGGCCAGGCCCCGAGAATGGACTGGAGCAGGAGATACTGGTCGGCGCCGTCGGGCGCGGGCTCGCCGTCGATATCGGTCAGGTGCGGTTCGGCGATGCGCCGCCAGCGGGCCCAGGCGCGCTGCCACTCCGCCGGCATCTCGGCCAGCGCGGCGATGCGGGCGCGGGCGTCCTCGCCGCGCTTGGTGTCGTGGGTGGCGCTGGCGGTCATGGCATGGCGCCACGCGCGCGCACGCCCGGCCATGGCGGCATGGAACGCCGTCACGTCGCCGCCGGCGTGGCCCGGATCGCCGCCGACCTCGTTCAGCGCCAGCAGCGGCGCGTAGCGATAGAACAGCGTGTCCTCCAGGCTCTTGGCCATGATCGGGCCGGTGAGCTGCTGGAACCGGGTGCGGAAGCGCGCGACCGCCGGGCCGGCTTCGGTCGCGAGCAGCCGGCCGGCGATGAAGTCGTGGGCGGAGCCGTCGGGCAGCGAGGTGCCTCGCCTGGCGGCGGCGAGCGTGCGCTCGACCAGCGCCCGGTCCTCCGGGGCGACGGGGCCGCCATCCAGGTAGGTGCGGTAGACCGGGAAACGGGCGATCAGTTCCACCAGCGCGCGCCGCAGCGCACTGGCCGAGAAGTCGCGGGTGTCGCGGTCGCTCTCGGCGATCTCCTTGAGGATCGCCACCAGCGTCTCCAGCTCGCTGGAGAACAGCATGTCCAGGAGCGAGGCCTTGATGTCGCGCAGCATGCGGCCATAGCTGCCCTCCATGCCCGAGGCGCGGCGCCACAGCCGCTCCATGAGCCGGGCGCGCTCGGGATCGACGAACAGCCCGTCGATCATGTTCAGCACGTCGTAGCCGGTGGTGCCGGCGACGGGCCACGGCCGCAGATCCTCGCCGGGCTCCAGGATCTTCTCCACCAGCACGTAGAAGCCGGGGCCCACCGCCTCCTGCAGCGCGCGAAGGTAGCCGGCCGGGTCGGCGAGGCCGTCCACATGGTCGACACGCAGGCCCTGGACCCGGCCCTCCCGGATCAGGCGGAACACCATGTCATGGGCGTGGGCGAACACGGCCGGGTCCTCGATCCTGAGCCCGGCCAGCGTGTCGACGTCGAAGAAGCGGCGGTAGTTGATGTCGCTGGAGGCGACCCGCCAGTGCGCCAGCCGGTAGGACTGGGCCTCCAGCAGCCGGTGCAGCGCCGCGCGTCCGTCGGCGGCGTCGGGCCCGCCATTGAGGGCGGCGACCGCATCCTCCAGCGCCCCCGCCACCTCCGGCGCCAAGGCGGCCGCGGCGGCGATGTCGGCCTTGACCGCATCCGCCGCGGCGACCAGCTCGTCATCGGCCATGTCGGCGTCCCCCAGCGCGCGCAGCCGCTCCCCGGCGTCCACCAGCCGGTGCCATGCATCTGACCGGTCGCCCGGCGCCGCGCCGAGGGCGCGCTCCAGGATCAGGGGATAGGTCAGCGGCGAGACCGGGAAGCGGTGCTCCCAGTGCCAGACGCTGAACGAGCCGGCGTCTGCATCGAAGGCGAGCTTCAGCTCGCCGCGGTCCAGCGC
>JAEWEX010000286.1 GCA_023389135.1 Pseudomonadota bacterium
CGGCTGTCCGACGATCTCGGCAGCATTGTCGGTCATCGCGGCGCTCCGGCGGTCTCGGCCGCCACCAGCCCGAACACCGCAGCCTTGACGAGCCCGCCGACATAGGCGGTGGTCGGCCCGCCCTCCATGCCGGCAGCCGTGGCGCCCGCAGCCAGAAGTCCCTCCACCGGACGTCCGTCGGCGCGCAGGGCGCGGGCGGCGGCGTCGATGACGATGCCGCCGAAGGTGTTGGTGATGCCGGCGCATAGCGGGATCGCCCGGAACGGCGGCGTCGCGATGGGCCGCGCCTTCTTGCGGCGCTCGCTGCGCGGCGGAACCAGCGCGCCGGACGTGCCTGCCGCCAGCGCGGCGTTGTAGGCCGTCACCGTCGCCTCCAGCGCAGCCGGCGGCAGCCCCGCCGCGATGGCCAGCGAGCGGAGGTTCGCCGCCTCGTGCACCGTCGCGCCACCCTTCGCGAGAAAGGGGTCCGGCGCCACCTGTCCCTCGCGCCCGACGCTTGCCCAAGCGTCGGCGTCCAGGATTGCGGTGGTCGACAAGGGATCGGGAAGCGCCGCGATCATGTTGGCGGCGTGGATCCCGCCAAGCCCCTCGTCGAACAGCCGCTCTCCCAAAGCGCCGACCACGATGCCCGCAGAGGCGAGCTGGTCGACCTGAGGATAGGGCCACAGCCCCGGATCGTGCATGGCGTCGCGGCTGAGGAGATGCCCGTAAAAGCGCTCCATTCCCGCGAGCGCGGCGCCGGCCGCCTCGGCCATGCGCACACCGCCGCCGCGCCCGGTTCCGGCGCCGCGCTGCAGCACCCGTTCCGGGGCCGGACCGATGAAGCGCCTGAAAAGTTCGTCATCGCCCGCGAACCCGCCATCCGCCAGCAGGACGTGGCGCGCCTCGGCGCGCAGGGTCCGGCCGTCATGAACGGCGATCAAGCCGCGGCAGGCGCCGCCGTCCATCAGCAGTTCGCGCGCGACAGCCCCGCGGACCAGGCGCCCGCCGGACCCGACGAGCCGCGCGGCGAGCTTGCGCAGCGCCGCGTCCGGACCGCGCCCGGTCCATTCGAGATGGGGCACCGGCGGACGCAACGGCGCCATCATCCAGGCCTGGCGGCCGAAAAGCGGCAGGCGGGCAAACCCGACCCCCTGCCCGCGCAGCCAGTCCAGTGCGCGGCCCGCATTGGCAGCGATCACGTCGACCAGCGCCGGATCGCCAGCGCCGGAGGCCACGATTGCCTTTGCCAGTTCCTCGGGCGGCCGGGTCACGTCGAGATAGGCGGCGTGAAAGATGCCAGAGGAGAAGCGCGTGTTGCAGGGATAATCCTCGCCCGCCCCCGCTTCCAGGACGGTGACGGACAGGCCAAGTTCGCAGGCGCGCACTGCGGCCGTGAGGCCGGCGAGCCCTCCGCCGACGACCACGAGGTCGCTGGTGATCTCGGATCCGGTCATGGCCCGGGAATGACGCGGTTGGCGGCGAATTCGCCGAACAGCCGCAGCAGCATCTCCTCGGTGTCGACGTAGCGGTCGAACCCGTAGCTGCGCGCCTTGGTCATACTGGAGATGACATCGTAGCCGGTGGAGAACACGTAGTCCGCATAGTTCCACAGCACGAGGTTTTCATAGGGCGTTTCCGCCAGCCCGTGCTCGCGGGCAATGCGGGTCCACAGGTCGCCCTTGTCGCGCATCATGTCGACGAGCCGCACCTGCTGGCGCGGCCCGGTCTCCATGCCGAAATGCGCCGCGATCCTCGGCCACACATTCTCCCAGCGGATCAGGTCGCCATTGGTCATGTTGAAGGACTGGTTGGCGCAGCGCGGCTCGCAGGCCATCCACACCATGCCCTGCGCCAGCAGATCGGCGTCGGAGCACTGGTAGAGCGCGCGCCAGCTCGCCTCGCTGCCGGGAAACCGCAGCGGCAGCCCGAGCGCCTTGCAGACCGTCGCATAGACCGCGATGGCCATCACCAGGTTCATGGGGTTGCCGGTGGCATAGCCACACACCGCGTGCGGCCGCGCCGAGGACCAGGTCCACTGCTTGCCCTTCTGGCGCTCCACGATCCAGTCGTGCTGGTCGTAGTAGAAGTTCGGCGGCAGGTGGCGCGGGTCGTCCTCCCGTGCCGGGGTGCGGAACGGCCCCAGATGGTTGCCGTACCATTTGGTGCCGTGCATCAGGTTGACATGGGCGAGGTGCGGCGAGACCGGCTCCAGCGCCTCGATGGTGTTGCGCAGCATGGCGAGGTTGGGTGCGACCGCCTCAGCGTGGCTCGGCCGCTCCACATAGGCCGCGTAGAACACATGGGTGATCCCCAGCGCCCGTCCCAGCTCGCGCATGGTCGTCTCGCGGTCCAGGAGGTCGATGGCGAGGTGCATGTAGGCGCCGGCGACATCCGGCTTGCGCCGCGACACCGCGATCACCTCCCAGCCGCCGGTCTCCAGCAGATGGCGCAGCAGGTTGCGCCCGACGACGCCGGTCGCCCCGAGGATCAGCGCGCGGGGCCTCATCGTGCCGCCCCCCCGACCCGATCCGTCGCGACCGCGCGCCTGAGACCGAGCGATGCCCGGTATCGCGGGTCGCGTGTGGCGTCGGAGATGGCGTCGAGCGTGCCGAGCACGGTCGCCGCGCCGAGCGCTTCGATCCATGCGAACGGCCCACGGGGATAGTTCACACCGAGCTTCATGGCGGAATCGATGGCCTGCGGCGCCGCGACACCCTGCAGGACCGCCTCATGGGCCTCGTTGGCGATCATGGCCACGGTGCGCATCACCACGAGCCCCGGCGTGTCGGAGACCCTGGTGACCGCGGCGCCGGTGGCCTGCAAAGCGCCGACGGCTGCTTTGAAATCCGCGGGCTTCACGTCCGGCGATGCGGCGATTGCCACCCGCTTCGGCGAGGCGGGATCGATCACGGCGTCGTGGAGGATCACGGGCACACCTTCCTCCAAGGCGCGCTCGGCGGCCATCCGCCCGTCGGTGCGGGCAAGCAGGGCGCCGCCGATGCGGACGGGCGGGCCGTCGAGGCTGACGGCCGCGGCGGTCGTGGCGCTCGGCGCCTCGGTCGCCGGCCGGGGCGCGGCGGACCCATTGGCGTAATCGTAGAAGCCCCTGCCCGACTTTCGGCCGAGCCAGCCGGCATCCACCAGCGCCTTCTGCATCAGCGAAGGCCGATAGCGCGGATCGAAGGCGTAGGCCTCGAACACGGAGCGCGTGACGGCCTGGTTCACGTCGTGGCCGATCAGGTCCATGAGCGCGA
>JAEWEX010000138.1 GCA_023389135.1 Pseudomonadota bacterium
GGCCGGAGAACGCCTCCGGCGCATCGTGGTCATAGGCGTAGCCGGCGCCGTAACCCTCGTCCTTCATGAGCCGGGTCGGCGCGTTGAGGATGTGCTTGGGCGGGACGAGGGAGCCCTGCTCCTTCGCGGCGCGGCGCGCGGCCTTGTAGGCGGTGTACACCGCGTTCGATTTCGGCGCCGTGGCGAGGTAGACGCAGGCCTGCGCCAGCGCCAGTTCGCCCTCCGGCGTGCCCAGATGCTCGTACGCCTCGCGCGCGGCGTTGCACACCACCAGCGCCTGCGGGTCGGCCAGCCCGATGTCCTCTGACGCCATCCGCACCATCCGCCGCGCCAGGTAGAGCGGGTCCTCGCCGGCATCCAGCATGCGCGCCAGCCAGTACAGCGCGGCGTCCGGATCGGAGCCTCGCACCGACTTGTGCAGCGCCGAGATCAGGTTGTAGTGACCGTCCTGGCTCTTGTCGTAGATCGGGGCCCGGCGCTGAATGATGTCCTGCAGCGCCTCCTGCCCGAAGGTCTCGCCCTCGCGGGCGGCGCGCCAGACCTCCTCGGCCAGCGTCAGCGCGGCGCGGCCGTCGCCGTCGGCCATGCGCACCAGCGAGGCGCGGGCCTCCTCGTCCAGCGGCAGCGGCCGGCCGTCGAGTTCCTCGGCGCGGGCGAGGAGCCTCGCCACCGCCTCGGCGCCGAGCGGCAAGAACACCATGACGCGGGCCCGCGACAGCAGCGCGGCGTTGAGCGCGAAGGACGGGTTCTCCGTGGTGGCGCCGACCAGCGTCACCGTGCCGTCCTCCATGACCGGCAGGAACGCGTCCTGCTGGGCCCGGTTGAAGCGGTGGATCTCGTCCACGAACAGCAGGGTGCCCTGCCCCATGGAGCGCCGCCCGCGCGCGGCCTCGAAGATCTTCTTCAGGTCGGCGACGCCGGAGAAGATCGCCGAGATCGGCTCGAAATGCAGGTCGGTCTCGTGGGCCAGCAGCCGCGCGACCGTGGTCTTGCCCGTGCCCGGCGGGCCCCAGAACACCAGCGATCCGAGGCTGGCCGCCTCGATCAGCCGGGCCAGCGCGCCGTCCGGTCCGAGCAGGTGGTCCTGGCCCACCACCTCGCCGAGCTTCTGCGGCCTCAGCCGGTCGGCGAGCGGCCGCGGCGCGCTGCTGTCAAATCCCGCCGCGGCGAACAGGTCGGCCAAGCATCATCCCCGGAACTGCTGGGTGAGCACCTGGTCGCCGCGCTGGATGGTCAACTCCCAGACGCGCTCGCGGCGGGCATTGGCCGCCTCCAGCGTCGCGGTGGTGTCGATCTCCTGCCCGTTCAGCGCACGGACCCGGTCGCCGGGCCTGAGCCCGACCCGGGCCGCGACCGAGCCGCGCGGCGCCTCGGCGACGATGACCCCCGCCGGCGGGCCGTCGAAGCCCAGTTCCTCCGCCACCGCCGGCGACAGGTTCATGACGGTGGCGCCGGTCAGCGGGCCGTTGCCGTCGATCAGGCGCCGGTCCCGCGCGGGCGTCTCGGGCGCGAGTTCCACAGGCACGGCCAGCTCGAGCCGGCGGCCGTCGCGCATCACGGCGAAGGCGATCTCGCCGCCGATGGTGCGCGTGCCGAAGCGGTAGCCGAAATCCTCCATGCTCTCGACCGCGGTCTCTCCCACGCCCACCACGATGTCGCCGGGCCGCAGGCCCGCCCGGTCGGCGGGGCCGCCCTCGAAGATGTCGGACACCAGGGCCCCGCTCGGCGCGTCGAGGCCGAGCCCCGCGGCGATGTCGGAGGTCACGGTCTGAAGCGTCGCCCCCAGCCAGGGCCGGCGCACCCGGTCCGCGCCCGACAGCGCGGCGTCGACCACGAGGCGCACCACATTGACCGGCACCGCGAAGCCGATGCCGTCCGACCCGCCGGAACGCGAGAAGATTGCGGTGTTGATGCCGACCAGATGCCCCTCCATGTCCACCAGCGCGCCGCCGGAATTGCCCTGGTTGATGGCGGCGTCGGTCTGGATGTAGACGCGCTGGTCGTTGGAGCGCAGTTCCACCCGGCGCATGGCCGACACGATGCCGGACGTCACCGTCTGGCCGAGCCCGTAGGGATTTCCGACCGCGAGCACCAGGTCGCCGACGGCGACGTCGTCGGCGTCTGACAGGCCGACGATGGGGAACTTGCCGGGACCGTCCAGGATCTTCAGCACGGCGAGATCGGCGCGCTCGTCGGTGATGACGACTTCCGCCTCGAACTCGCGCCGGTCCGCCAGCGCCACCCGGATCTGGGTCGCGCCGGCGATGACGTGGTTGTTGGTGACCACGGTGCCGTCCTCGGTGACGATCACGCCGGAGCCCAGCGACCGCTGCACGCGCTCGCGCGGGGCCGCCATGGGCGCATTGCCGAAGAACTCCCGGAAGATCGGGTCGTCGAACGGAAAGCCGCGCGGCCGCTGCTGCACCACGCGCGAGGCATAGACATTGACCACGGCCGGCGACACCGTCGCGACCACGGGCGCGTAGGACAGCTTCACCTGGGCGGCGGAGGCCGGCACCTCCCGGTCCTGGGCGGCGGCGGGCAGCGCGAGCGCGATCGCGATCGATGCGGCGAGGATGCGGGTCATCGGGGCCATGGGGTTCCGTCTCGGTCGGTGTCGCCGCGAGACATAGGACGGTTCGCCGCCGGCGGCAAAACCATCGACATCAGCGCTCCGGGCAGCGGGATAAAAAGCCGTCGCATGCGGTGCCTTCGCGACCTATGCTGCCCCCGCGCGCGAACCTTATCCGGGAGCAACACGACCGTGGAATGGATCATCATCGGCGTCATCGTCGCCATCGTCCTGTTCGGCGTCACCATCTACAACCGGCTGGTCGGCCTGCGGCAGACCACGAACCAGGCCTGGGCCGACGTCGACGTCCAGCTCAAGCAGCGTCATGATCTCGTCCCCAATCTTATCGAGACCGTGAAGGGCTACGCCGGACACGAGCGCGGCACGCTGGAGGCGGTTGTGGCGGCCCGGAATGCGGCCGCGGCCGCATCCGGCCCGCAGGAGACAGCGCGGGCGGAGAACATGCTCACGGGCGCCCTGCGGCAGCTGTTCGCGCTCGCCGAGGCCTATCCGGACCTCAAGGCCAACACCAACTTCCTCCAGCTCCAGACCGAACTCGCCGACATCGAGAACAAGATCGCCGCCGCCCGGCGCTTCTTCAACAACGCCGTCCAGGAATACAACACCGCGGTGGAGCAGTTCCCCGCGGTGCTGTTCGCGGCGAGCCTGGGCTTCACCAAGCGCGACTTCTTCGAGGTCGACGCCAGCCAGCGCGCGGCGGTCGACGCGCCGCCGCAGGTGAGCTTCTAGGCCGCCCGTTCCGGGCCGCGCCCAAGGCGATCCGTCATGCTCGGCACCATCGGGCTGCGCACGCACATCTGGAACAATGCCCTGAAGT
>JAEWEX010000289.1 GCA_023389135.1 Pseudomonadota bacterium
GCGCTGCCTCCTGCCGCGCCACCTGCTCGGCCAGTTGCGACACCAGCGAGCCCAGCTCAGCGATTTCGTCACCCACCGGCTCGACCATGACGCGGGCGGCGTCGCGCATGGCGGCCTCCTGGCCGGCGATGCGGCTCTCCAGCGCCTCGATGCGCCGGATCGCCTCGCCCATGGCCTCTGCCAGTTCGTCTGCGGCGAGCGCGCCCCGGGCCGCGGGCTCGGCCGGCCGATCACGCGTCAGCGCCGCCTGGCCGATGCCGAGCAGTGCGAGCGTGCCGACCCCCACCAGCATGGCGTCGCCGAGCGCCAGGCCGAAGCCGACCATCGCCACCACCGACAGCGAAATCGCCACGACCACCATGCACAGCGCCACGAAGATCGCAGCGGATTTGCCCATCTCGGTCTCCGGGGGCGTCAACCAACGGCGCAATATCGACGATTCGCGCCGCCGCGGCCATGTATCCACACGCCGTGCACAGGCAATTGGCAGCCGATCCACAGGCCGCCGCAGCCATGCCGGGCTCAACCCACCAGCGCCGCTCCATTGCAGCGCACGCCATGGACGCGGACATCGGCCTCCCCGACGCCGATGCCGAGCAGGTCCAGCAGAGTGGCGACGACCGGATCGATGAGGCCGGCGAGCGGCGCCAGCGCCGCACGCGCGATTGCGGTCACGGCGGCGAGCAGGCCGCCCAGCGGCAGGCCGAGCAGACGCACGTCGAGGTCGAGGTCACCCAGCATGCTCGCCGTCAGGGTCGACAGGATGTCGCGCGTGCCCACGGTCCGGACCGTGCCGGATGCGATGTCGTGCATGGAGAACGTGACCTGGTCCTGGACATGGTTGGTGATTTCCGCGTGCGCGCCTGCGGAGATGCGCGCGACCAGTGGCACCTCGGCGATGCGGGCGGGATCGAGGACCGGGTCGGCATCGGCGAACGACCAGAACCGCGCCTCGTCGCGGGGGTCGCCGACCCACAGCCTCGCCGCGCTCGGGCGGACGGCGACCGTCACCTCGGCGTCGCGGGCGGGATCTGCGCCGCAGGAGATGCCGGACAGGCTCGCGGTCGCGGCCGCCACGTCGATGTGGAGCGGCACGCGGAGCGTCGCGCCGGACAAGAGGCCGTTGCCGCCCACCTCCGCCACCAGCCTGAGCCGCGTCTGCGCGGTGGTCACCGTCGCCCCCTCGGCGCCGACCGCGATCCAGCCCGAGCCCCGGGGCCGCTCGCCGATGGCGAGCCGCACCGACAGGTTCAGCAGCCCGGGCACCGCGGCGCCGAGGGCCAGGTCGACATGGCGGTCGCCATTGGCGATCTGCGCGGCCATGGCAACCATGTCCAGCGCCGAGACCGCAATGTCGCCAGCCGCCGAGGCGCCGCCCAGCGAGAGCGTCGCATAGGGACCGAGATCGACGAGACCCGGCAGGCTGACCGGGTGGCCGGCCGCGCCGACCTGGGATGCCAGACGCGACAGCGCCAGTTCTGCCGCATCGCCTCCCTCCCCGCGCGCGACCAGGATGAGCGCGGACAGCACGTCGCCGAAGGTCGCCTCCGCGGCCAGCGCCTCGCCATAGGTGGCGACGTCGAGGTCGAGGGCGGTGGACAGCGCCTGCGAGAACGAGAACAGGTCGACGTCGAGCGCCGCAAGCGCATTGTAGTCCATGGCGGTCAGGCTGACGCCGGAGCCGAGCAGGCCCCCGAGAAGCACGTTGGCGATGCCGCCGTCCAGCGAGATGAGGCGCGAGCCGATGGAGAAGCTCGCGAACTCGGTGGTGGTGGCGATGGAGCGGGTCGAATGTTCGATGTCGGCGGCACCGGTGACGGCGCGGCCGAAATAGAGCGGCGCCCGGCTGTCCAGATCCAGCCGCACGGCGTTGGCGGGCACCGCCCCCGGCGTGAAGCGGGCCGCGGGCGCCAGCGACGGATCGGCGACGTAGCGGCCGGGCGTCACCGCCAGCCGGTCGATGGCGACGATCCCGTTGGCGGCCAGCGTCGCACGGGCGGCGGCCTCCGCGCGATCCAGATCGCGGGCGGCGGCGATGGCCGCGAGGTCGAGCGCGCCCTGTGCGGTGCGCCTGGACAGATAGACATTGCCGACATCGACCGCGATGGCGGTGACGGCGATGGAGCCCGCCATCGTCAATGCGCCGACGATGGCGATCGCCCCGCGCAGGTCGACGCGAAATCGCCCAATGAGGCGCAAGGGGTCCATCAATAGCCTCCCCGCCGGATCACCGCGGCGCGGCGGATCACTGGCGATGGCAGCGGCAGCAGGCCGTCCAGGCCCCAGATGCCGAGATGGGAGGCGTCATAGGTGAGGCGAACCGCGAAGCTGTCGGCGCCGCCCTCCTCCGCCACCGTGACGAGCTGATCGGGCCGGATCAGCATGTACGTCTCGGCGCCCGACGCGACCCGCGCCTCGGCGATGGACCGGCGCTCCTCGGCGGTGAGCCCCGCCACGGCGGCGCGGGCGGCATCGGCGGCCAGTTGCTGGACGCTGTGGACCAGCCCGAAGTAGAGCCCGTAGGCAAGGATGCCGACGAGCAGCAGGATGAAGACGGGCGCGACGATGGCGAACTCTATCGCCGAGACGCCGCCGCGCGCATGGACGAATTCCCGGACACGCCTGGACACCGGCCGACCTCCGCAGGCTTCTGCTGCGGCTGGACAGCAGCATGCCGGTCTACAATCTTGGGTTGCCGATACCTGATATCGCTCGCTCCGCCGGCCGGGAGCAGGCAGGACCGGCCGGGAACATTTCACGGCCCGGTCAGGTTGGAGGGCGGAACCAACCTGCCAGCAAGAGGCCGATACTCATGAAGACCCTCGCCGACCTGTTCGAACACACCCTTCAGGACGTCTATTATGCGGAGAACGCCATCGCCAAGGCGCTGCCGAAGGTCGCCAAGGCGGCCAAGGACGCCAAGCTCGTGGCGGCGCTGACCGACCACCTCGCCGAAACCAAGGCCCAGATCAAGAAGCTCGACAAGGTGTTCGCCTCCATCGGCACGAAGCCTTCGGCCGAGAAGTGCGACGCCATCGAGGGTCTCATCAAGGAGACCGACGGGCTCATGGAGGAGGCGACCGGAACCGCGCTCGACGCGGGCCTGCTGGCCGCCGCGCAGGCGGTCGAGCATTACGAGATCGCCCGCTACGGCTCGCTGCGCGAGTGGGCCAAGGTTCTGGGCCACGACGAGGCCCATACGCTGCTGAGCGAAATCCTCGACGAGGAGAAGGCCGCCAACAGCAAGCTCACGAACCTGGCGGTCGACGGCGTCAACAAGAAGTAGTCGCGGGGGGCGCTTGCCACCCGCCCGAAGCTGGGCCGGTCGCGCGTCGCGTGGCCGGCCCCGCTCGTACGGATCGCTGCTTCAGGAAAGCCTTGCCGGGAAGGTGTCGTGCGCGATCGGCTCGGCGAGCGAGCGGCGATGGATGCGCTCGTAGCCCGGCTGCAGGCGCCGCGACATGCGGTCAGCCTCCGCAAACGCCTCCGCAAGCTCCG
>JAEWEX010000252.1 GCA_023389135.1 Pseudomonadota bacterium
CTCCGCGCGGCGCCCGGCGCCGGCCCTGCGGTCCTCGCCGCGACCCTTGTTCTTCTTGCCGCCGCCGCCCTCGGCGGAGAGCACGAGGCGGCGATAGTCGTCCAGATCGCCGTCGAACGAGGTGACCTTTCCGCCCTCCACGAGCCAGAGCTGGTCGACAGTGGCGTCGAGCATGTGGCGGTCATGGCTGACCAGCACCACGGCGCCCTCATAGTCGTTCAGCGCCTCGACCAGCCGTTCGCGGCTGTCGATGTCCAGATGGTTGGTTGGCTCGTCGAGGATCAGCAGGTGGGTGCCCTCGAAGGCCGCGAGCGCCAGCGCCAGCCGCGCCTTCTCGCCGCCGGAAAGCTGGGACACCGCGATGTCGGCGCGGTTGCCGGAAAAGCCGATCCGCCCCACGCGGCCGCGCACATGGGATTCGGCTGCGTCCGGCATCTTGGCGCGCACATGGTCATAGGCGCTGCGCTCGGCGGTCAGCGCGTCCAGCGTGTGCTGGGCGAAATAGCCCACCGACAGCTTCTGCGAGCGCCGGATCTCTCCGCCGAGCGGGGCAAGCGAGCCGGCCAGCAGCTTGGAGAAGGTCGACTTGCCGTTGCCGTTGGCGCCCAGCAGGCCGATGCGGTCCTGCGGCCCGAGCGTGAGTGACAGGTTCCTGAGCACCACGTTCTCGCCATAGCCGGCATTGACGTGCTCGAAGGCGATCATGGGCGGCGCCATGGGCCGCTCGGGCCCGGGCAGGTCGAAGGCGCGCGCCTCCGGATCGGTGACGATGGCGATCTCCTTCATCTTTTCCAGCCGCTTCATGCGCGACTGGGCCTGCCGGGCCTTGGTGGCCTTGGCGCGGAAGCGGTTGATGAAGGATTCGAGATGGGCGCGCTCGTCGTCGAGCTTCTTCTTGGCCCGGATGTCCAGCGCCAGCTTCTCGCGGCGCTGGCGGTCGAAGGAGGTGTAGTTGCCCTTCCACAGCGTCAGCTTGCGGTCCATGAGGTGGAGGATGTGGTCCACCGAGGCGTCGAGCAGGTCGCGGTCATGGCTGACCACGATGACGCTGCGCGGGTACCTCGCCAGATAGTCCTGCAACCACAGCGTGCCCTCGATGTCGAGGTGGTTGGTCGGCTCGTCCAGCAGCAGCAGGTCCGGCTCGGAGAACAGCACCGCGGCCAGCGCGACGCGCATGCGCCAGCCACCGGAGAACGACGAGCATGGCCGCTCCTGCGCCGCCGCGTCGAAGCCCAGGCCCGACAGGATGCGGCCGGCGCGTGCCGGCGCCTCGTGGGCGTCGATGTCGAGCAGCCGCATGTGGATCTCGCCGATGCGCTCGGGGTCGGTCGCGGTCTCGGCCTCCTCCAACAGCGCGGCGCGCTCGCGGTCGGCCTTGAGCACCGTCTCCAGCAGGCTGTCGGGGCCGGACGGCGCCTCCTGCGCAACCGTGCCGATGCGGCGGCCCTTGGGCATCTGGATCGAGCCGTCGTCGGTGCCGATCTCGCCGAGGATCGCCTTGAACAGCGTGGTCTTGCCGGTGCCGTTGCGGCCGACGAAGCCCACGCGGGCGCCTTCGGGCAACGCGGCGCTGGCGCGCTCGATCAGGACGCGTCCGGCGACGCGCAGGGTGACTTCGTTGATGTGCAGCATGATGCGCTGCTTCTAGGGCCGCGGGGCCCTCGTGCGCAAGGGGAGGGTGCGGTGCGGCGGCGCGTTCCTGCTGCCGTCGTCAGCGCCGCATGGCGATGCCCTTGCCCGCCCAGTCCGGCACGGGCAGCGCGGCATGCGCCGCCAGCATCGCGTCCAGCGCCGCGCGGATGTCGTCCGGCCAGGGCGCCGCCTTCTTGGTGGCCAGGTCAACATGGATGGCGAGGCTCTCGCAGGTCGCGGCCAGCCAGCCCCCGGCGTGGCGCATCTCCATGGCGAAGCGCATCTTGCGCGCATCCACCTCCAGAAGCTGGAGCGCCACCTGAACGGTTTCCCCGACCTTCACCTCCCGCAGGTAGCGCAGATGCTTCTCCGCGGCGAAGTAGGATAGCTGGCGTGTCTCCGCATAGGCCTGGCCGAGCCCGCAAGCCTCGAACACGTGATCGACACCTCTATCGAACAGAAGCAGATAGAACGCGACGTTGAGATGGCCGTTGAAGTCGATCCATTCGGGCTGGACGATGGCGGGCGGGGCGAGGGACGGTGCTGTCACGGCGGCGGCTGGCCTCGATGGGTTCGGTCGGACGGGCGATCCTAGCCGGCGCGGGCCCCGGGCGCATCGCGCCAAAGGAGAGGCGGGAAGGCGCAACTCGCCGGGTTGTGCGGCCCCCGCCCGCTGGTAAAGTCCCGCGCCCGCCCGGTGGCCGAGGAGTGAGGGGAACGATGAGCGACACGATCATGGCCGCGCGGCCGGCGCCCGAGACCGTCGCCGAGGTCATCGCGGCCCTCAACGCCCGCTTCGGCAACCGCGTGGTCACGTCGCGGGCGGTGCGCGAGCAGCACGGCAACACCACCACCTGGCACACCAACGAGCCCCCGGACGTGGTGGTGTTCCCGCAATCCACCGCCGAGGTGCAGGACATCGTGCGGCTGTGCGCCGACCGCGCCATGCCGGTCATCGCATTCGGCACGGGCACGTCGCTGGAGGGCCATGTGAACGCGCCCCTGGGGGGCGTATGCATAGACTTGCGCGACATGAACCGCGTGCTGGCGGTCCACGCCGAGGATCTGGACTGCGTGATCGAGCCGGGCGTCACCCGCAAGCAGCTCAACGAGCACCTGCGCGACCAGGGCCTGTTCTTCCCCATCGACCCGGGCGCGGACGCCTCGCTCGGCGGCATGGCCGCCACCCGCGCCTCCGGCACCAACGCCGTGCGCTACGGCACCATGAAGGACAACGTGCTGTCGCTGAAGGCGGTCACCGCCACCGGCGAGGTGGTGACCACCGCCAGCCGGGCGCGAAAGTCGTCGTCGGGCTACGACCTGACGCGGCTGTTCGTCGGATCGGAGGGCACGCTCGGGGTCATCACCGAGCTGACGCTGAAGCTCGCCGGCATCCCCGAGGCCGTCTCCGCCGGGGTGTGCCCGTTCCCCACCGTGGAGGACGCCTGCAACGCCACCATCATGACCATCCAGTCCGGCATCCCCGTGGCCCGCATCGAGTTGCTGGACGACATGCAGGTGCGCGCGGTCAACGCCTATTCGAAGCTGACCCTGCCGGAGCGGCCGACGCTGTTCCTGGAATTCCACGGCACCGAGGCCTCCGTGGCGGAACAGGCCGAGCGCTTCGGCGAGATCGCGGCGGATCTCGGCGGCGGGCCCTATGTCTGGGAGACCCGCGCGGAGGAGCGCAGCCGCATGTGGCAGGCGCGGCACGACGCCTACTGGTCGTGCCTGCAGCTTCGCCCCGGCGCCAAGGCGCTCGCCACCGACGTGTGCGTGCCGATCTCGCGGCTTGCGGAATGCGTGGTGGCGACGCAGCGCGACATCGCCGAAATGGGCCTGATCGCGCCCATCGTCGGCCATGTGGGCGACGGCAACTTCCACGTTTCGCTGCTGTGCGACATGGACGACGCGGCAGAGGTCGCGACCGCCGGCCGGTTCCTGGAGCGCCTGGTGGAGCGGGCGCTCGCCATGGAGGGCACCTGCACCGGCGAGCACGGCGTCGGCCAGGGCAAGCGCAAATACCTCAAGGCCGAGCACGGCGAGCCGGCGCTGGCCGCAATGCGCGCCATCAAGCACGCGCTGGACCCGCAGGGGATCATGAATCCGGGCAAGCTGCTGCCGGGATGAGGGGGCAGCTAAATTGGCTATCCAATTATAAAAATTGCTTGCCGGCATATACCTGCTATGGTTCGCCATGCGTTCGGCACCCGAAAGCGCATTCAGATACCCTTTGACGATCCTCCTCGGCGCAGAGGCGCAGGTGCGGGTTCTCCGTGCGCTTTGCCTCCACGGTGGATTGATGTCCGCCCCTGATATTGTCGCTCAGACAGGCCTGTCGCAGTCGAGTGTTCGCGATGCGCTGATCGCGCTTGAGGCTGCGAATGTATTGGACGCGCTCGGCTCCAGCCGTGCCCGCCTCTATGGCTTGAGCCAGCGCCATCCGCTTTCGCCGGCCCTGAGGCAGCTTTTCGAACAGGAGGCGCAGCGCGCCGAAGGTCTCTTGGATGCCTTGCGGGACATCGGCCGCCGGCATGCCGCTCACGTGGCCGCGATCTATTTGTTCGGCAGCATGGCGCGAGGTAGCGACCGGTTCGGGAGTGACATGGACCTTGCAATCGTGCTGCGCGACGGCGCGGACTGCCGCCTGGCCGACATCATCCGCGCCGAGCTTCACGATCCGCAGATGCGGTTCGCTGTCACGATCTCGCCGGTGATCGTCGGTCTGCGGGACATCGCGCAAGCTGCCGCGGCCGGCGAGCGCTGGTGGTCGGAGCTGGTTCGCGATGCCGTGCCGCTGGCCGGACCGCGGCCGGAGGCTCTTCTGCGGTCAATCCCGGCACGCAACCCTGCCAGTCTTCCCGCGTGACGAAGTCAGGTCGCGGAAAGCCCGTTTCCGACGATGTGGCCGTTGGCCGGCTGAAGATCGCTCGCGCTATCCTCGCCGCCGCACAGGTGGCGGAAGCTGGGGCGGCGGAAGGGGATATCGCCAATCCGCTCGTCAACAACCTGGTGCTCTGCGCAATCGCTTATGCGGACGCGATGACGGCGCGGTTCGGGCGCCGGATCAACCAGAAGGATCATGCCGCCGTCGTGAAGCTCCTCCGTGACGTCATGGGAAACCGTCTGCCCAATGCGCAGGAAACGCGCCTCCTCAGGCTCATTGCGCGCAAGGATGAGGTTCAGTATTCGGCGCGGATCGTGCCGATGTCAGAGGCTGGTCGATTGCTCCGGGAATGCGAGGCATTCGCCGCCTGGGCGGAGCAGGAATTGTCCCGCCGATAGCCTGATCCCGCCTGCGCGGGAAAGACCGTCGCATTCTGGCCGCGCTCGCCGCATAGTGGGCTGACTCGAACTTCAGGGCGCCAGGGACCGGCGGCGGCTCGCCGGCGCAGGGACAGTCGAACCGCCTCGTGAACGCAACGCTCACCACCGTCGCAGTCGCTCTCGTCCTCGCGCTGATCGCAGCGCTCGTGGCGCCGTTCTTCGTCGACTGGAACACCTATCGG
>JAEWEX010000277.1 GCA_023389135.1 Pseudomonadota bacterium
CGGCCGCCCCACCGCCACCTGGGAGGACCACATGACGGAACAGTTCACGCTCCATCGCCGCCACATCCTGATGGGCGGGGCCGGCACGGTCGCCGCTGGCGTTCTGGCAGGGCTGCCTGCGCAGGCGCAGGACGCGAAGCCGCTGCCGGACTATGTCAGCTTCAAGGACCCCGACGCCGTCATCGTCCACAGCAACAACACGCTGGAGACGAAGCGCTCGGCCTTCGGGACGGCGGCGCTCACGCCGGAGGAAGACCTCTATATCCGCAACAACATCTCGCCGCCCTCAGAGGATGTCGTCGCCGACCGCGACGCGTGGCAGGTGGAGATTTCGGGCGTCGGCGAGCCCAAGACGCTGACGGTCGGCGAGTTGAAGACCATGGGCGTGCAGACGGTGGCCATGGTGTTGCAGTGCTCCGGCAACGGGCGGGCCTATTTCGAGCACAAGCCCAGCGGAACACCGTGGCAGGTGGGCGCGGCAGGCTGCGTCATGTGGACCGGCGTGCCGCTGAAGACGGTGGTCGAGGCCATGGGCGGGGCGGCCTCTGGCGCGAAGTTCATCACCGGCACCGGCGGCGAGACGCTGCCCGACGGCGTCGATCCCAAGACCGTGGTCGTGGAGCGGTCGGTCCCCATCACCGCGCTGGACGACGCGATGCTGGCCTGGGACATCAACGGCAAGCCCATCTCGCTGGCCCATGGCGGACCGTTGCGTCTGATCGTGCCGGGCTATACCGGCGTCAACAACGTGAAATACATCAAGTCGGTCGCGCTCACCGAGTCCGAGACCGACGCGCTGATCCAGGCCAGCCGCTACCGGGTTCAGCCCGTGGGCGAGAAGGGCAGCCCGAAATGGCCGTCCGTGCTGGAGATGAACGTCAAGTCCTGGATCACGGGTCCGCTGGAAGGGCGCGGCGCCGGGATGGCGCAGGTGACCGGCGTCGCCTTCGGCGGCATCAACGCGGTCGCCTCCGTCGAGGTTTCCGCCGATGGCGGCAAGACCTGGCAGGCGGCTGAGTTCATCGGCCCGGACCTCGGCCGATTTGCCTGGCGTCCATTTGCGGCAGCGGTCGAGCTTGCCGCGGGGACGCACCTGTTGGTCAGCCGCGCCACCGACTCGGAAGGCAACGTCCAGCCCGAGGAGTTCGAGCCGAACGAACCGGGCTACAACCACAATGGCTGGCGTGCGCCCGGCGTCGAGATCACCGTCGGCTGACGGGCATTCTGCTGCGTCCCGCTCCGGCGGGGCGCAGCCTCCTTTCGTATCGCATCACAGGACCAGCCATGTCTTTCCTCCGCCTCGCGCCCGTCGGCGCGGCCCTCCTGCTCGCCTGCGGCCCCGCGCACGCGCAGGACGACCTCGAACTCGGGAAGCGGGTCTTCACCGAGATCGCCGAGCCGCAATGCGGCATCTGCCACACCCTGGCCGATGCGGGCACGACGGGTGAGGTCGGGCCGATTCTCGACACGCTGAAGCCTGACTTCGACCGCGTGAAGGCGGCCGTCGTCAACGGTATCGGTCCCATGATGGCAAACGAGACGCTGAGCGACGAGGAGGTCGACGCGGTGGCGCGCTACGTGTCGAGCGTCGCGGGCAAGTAGGCCGCGTTCCGTCCGGCCGCAGCCTGATGGCGGCATTCCGAGCCTAGGCCAGCGAGACCCGCACCCGGCGGTTGATCTTGCCTTTCTTCTCGATCTTGGTGACCTCGGCGCGGCCGATCTCGGCGGTGTTGGCCACATGGGTGCCGCCGCATGGCTGCAGGTCGACGCCCGCGATCTCCACGAGCCTGACGCGGCCGGTGCCGCGCGGGGGTGCGACCGCCATGGTCTTGACGAGCGCCGGATTGGCGTCGAGCTCGGCATCGGTGATCCAGCGGTGGGAGACGGCGGCTCCGGAGCCGATCAGCTCGTTGAGTCTCGCCGTCATCTCGTCCCGGTCCATGGTCATGTCCGGGATGTCGAAGTCGAGCCGGCCTTCCTCCGCGCCGATGGAGCCGCCCGTGACGGGGTGGGGCAGCACCACCGACAGCAGGTGCAGGCAGGTGTGCATGCGCATCAGCCGGTGGCGGCGGTCCCAGTCGAGTCTGAGCGTCACCGCCTCGCCGGCCGCGGGCCGCGGCGCGCCCTCGGCCAGGAGGTGCACGATCTGCCGCCTGGTCTCGCCATAGACGGTGTTGACGACGGCGACCTCGCGGCCGTCCGCGCCGACCAGAACGCCAGTGTCGCCGGGCTGGCCGCCGCCGGTCGGGTAGAACACCGTGCGGTCGGTGACGATCCCGCCATCCTCCCGCACCGACAGGACCGTCGCCGCGCAGTCGCGCAGATAGGCGTCCTCGCGGAACAGATCCTCGGTCGCGGTCACGCCAGCGCCTCCTCCCGCGACACGCGGGGGCTGCGCTCCAGCCAGTCCGGAGCCGGCAGGCCCTTGGAGCGGAGGAACTCGGGGTTGAACAGCTTCGACATATAGCGCGTGCCGTAGTCGCACAGGATGGTCACGACCGTGTGGCCGGGGCCGAGCTCGCGGGCGAGCCGGATCGCGCCGGCGACGTTGATGCCGCTGGATCCGCCCAGGCACAGGCCCTCGTCGCGCAAGAGGTCGAACACGATGGGCAGCGCCTCCGCGTCCGGGATCTGGTAGGCGGTGTCGATGGGCGCCTCCTCGAGGTTTTTCGTGATGCGCCCCTGGCCGATGCCCTCCGTGATGGAGGAGCCCTCGGACTTCAGCTCGCCGGTCGTATAGAAGCTGTAGAGCGCCGCGCCCATGGGATCCGCCAGCGCGATCCGCACGTCGCGGTTCTTCGCCTTCAGCGCCATGCCGACGCCCGCCAGCGTGCCGCCGGTGCCGACCGCGCAGGTGAAGCCGTCGACCGTCCCGTCCGTCTGCGCCCAGATCTCG
>JAEWEX010000299.1 GCA_023389135.1 Pseudomonadota bacterium
CGAGATCGTCGAGAAGCTGCACGCCGAGACGGAGAAGGCGCTGGCCGCGACCGACGAGAAGCTCCAGCAGTACGGCAACGAGGTGATCACGGCGAGCCCGGCGGAGGTGGACGAGATCGTCGCGCGCCAGATCGCGGTCAATGCCGAGCTGGCCAAGATCGCCGGCATCACCCCCAAGTGAACCGCGGCGACTTCGGCGTGGCTCCCGCCGCGCCGCAGTCGCCGGCTTCCGCTCCCGGAGCGCCGTCCGCATGAACGTCCGCGAGAACATCGAGGCCGCCGGCCTCGCGCCGCTGAAGATCCGCCGGGTCGATGCGATCCGCGTGGCCCTGCCGCTCACCAAGCCCATGAACATGGCCGGCGTCCGCATCGAGACCGCCGACAACGTGCTGGTGCGCATCGAGACCGCCGACGGCGCGCTGGGCTGGGGCGAGGCCACAGTCGCGCCCACCATGACCGGCGAGCTGGCCGAGGGCATCGTCGCCGCGGTCAACTATCTGGCGCCGCTGGTGGTGGGGCGCGACCTCGCCGACCATGCCGCCATCATGCGCCGCTGCCTTGCGGCCGCCCACGGCAATGGCGGGGCGAAGTCCGCCATCGACATGGCGCTGCTCGACCTGGTCGGCCGCCGCACCGGCGCGTCCACCACGGATCTGCTGGGCGGCGCGCTGCGCGGCCACGTGCCGTCCATGTGGCTCCTGGGCAATGCCTCGGTCGCCGACGACATCGCCGAGGCGCGGGCGAAGCAGAAGGAGGGTTTCAGGCTCTTCAAGCTCAAGGTCGGCGTGAAGCCGGTCGCCGAGGAGATCGAGGCGGCGCTCACGGTGCGCCGTGAGCTGGGCGACGGCGTCCAGCTCTGCGCCGACGCCAACACCGGCTTCGACACCGCGCGCGCGCGTCAGTATCTCCAGGCGGTGGCGGGCGTCGACCTGCTCTACCTGGAGCAGCCGGTGCCGGCGGAGGACATGGCCGGCATGGCGGCGCTGTCGGCGCTGGGCGCCGCGCCCATCTGCGCCGACGAGGGCATCATGGGCACGCCCGAGATCCTGGCGCACGCCGCCGCCCACGCCATGCAGGGCATCAACCTGAAGCTCATGAAGGCCGGCGGCCCGCGCGCGGCGGTCCGGGTCGCGGCGCTGTGCGAGGCGCTGGGCCTGTCGCTGACGGTGGCCGGCAAGGTCGCGGAATCCAGCATCTCGGCGTCCAACACGCTGGCGGTCGCTGCCGCGGTCCACAATGTCGACTGGGGCCTCAACCTCACCCACATCTACCTCGCCCACGACCTGGCGAAGACGCCGGTGGCGCTGACCGACGGCGGCTTCGACGTGCCGCGCGGCCCCGGCAACGGCGTCGAGGTGGACGAGGCGGCGGTGGAGCGCTTCCGCATCCGGTAATGCGGCGTCCGGCCCGCGAAGAGGCCGGCCCGCAGCACGATGACTTTCACGACGACGACTTCTGGGAGGATGTCATGAACCACATGAAGCTGAAGACCGCGGGCCTCGCCATCCTGGCGCTCGCCATGACCGGCGCCGGCGCCATGGCGCAGGACAAGGCCGGCTGGCCGTCCCGCCTCACCATGGGCACCGGCCCGGTGGGCGGCACCGGCTACACCATGTCGAGCCCGTGGGCGAGCGTGATCGGCGCCTCGCTCGGACTGCCGATCTCGGTGGAGGCCACCGCCGGCTTCCCCATCAACACCCGCATGGTGGACGCCGGCCAGGCCGAGGTCGCCATGACCACCACCAGCATCGCCTACGGCGCGTGGAACGGCGCGGAGTTCACCGAGGGCAAGAAGCTGGAGAACATCCGCACGCTGATCGTGCTCGACGCCAACGTGCTCCAGCTCTATACCAAGCCCGACAGCGGCATCGCCGGCATCGGCGACCTGGCCGGCAAGGCCATCGCCCCGTCGCGCGCCAAGTCGGAGGCCGACACGCTGGTGCGCGGCATCCTCGACACCCTCAAGATCGAGGCCGGCCGCATCGTCAACGTCGCCCCGACCCAGGCCAACGACCTGCTGCGCGACGGCCAGATCGACGTCGCCGGCGGCACCGGCACCGTGCCGCATCCCGCCGCCACCGAGTTCGAGGCCGGCTCCGAGGCCCGCGTGATCGGCTTCACCGACGACGAGGTGAAGACCTATCTTGCCGCCAACCCGGCGCTGTCGCGCTACGACATCCCGGCCAACACCTTCAAGAACCAGAAGGAGCCGGTCACGTCCGTCGGCAGCTACCTGATCATCTTCGGCTCCAAGGACATCCCGGACACGCTGGCCTACGAGCTGGTGAAGCGCACCTTCGAGGCCAGGGACCAGCTCGCCAACGCGTACAAGAACTATGGCAACATGGACCCCAAGGAGATCGTGCGCTCCACCATCCCGGTCCATCCCGGCGCGGTGAAGTACTACGAGGAGCAGGGCATCCAGGTCCCGGCCGAGCTCAAGCAGTGATCCGTCGCGCCGCCGGGGTCCGTCATGGCTGAGGCCGTCCCCCTCGAGGAAAGCACCTCCCGCGTCCGCAAGCTGACGGGCGCGTGGGGCGGCTTCGTCCGCCTGCTCGGCGGCGCGATCACCCTGTTCCATC
>JAEWEX010000304.1 GCA_023389135.1 Pseudomonadota bacterium
GGCAAGGACCACACCCTGTTCGCGCTCGCCGATGGCCAGGTGGCGTTCCGCGCCCGCGCCGGCCGCACCTACGTAAACGTGGTCCCGGCCATGACGGCCGAGGCTGCTGAATAACCGGCGGAGACTAAGAACCAGTCCGCCGGGTCTCGTCGAACCGGCGGGCCGGACCAGGAACCGGCAGGGGGAGACGGGAACGTCTCCCCCTTGTCGCATCCGGAGCCCGGTCATGTTCGACGATCTCGATCCAGCGCTTGCCCTGCTCTCGGGCCGGCTGCTGCTGCGCCGCCCGCGGCTGGAGGACGCCCCCGCCGTGGCGCGCCTCGCCAACGACCGCAAGATCGCCGAGAACACGGCCACGATCCCGCATCCCTACGGGCTCGCCGATGCCGAGGCCTTCGTGCTCAAGGCGCGCGGCGAGCGCAAGGGCGTCCCCTTCGCCGTGTTCCGCCAGGAGGACGGGGTGCTGGTGGGCGCCGGAGGCGTCTCCAGCCGCGAGAGGGAGGATGCGCCGGAGATCGGCTACTGGATCGGCGCGCCCTACCGCGGCAACGGCTATGCCACCGAGGTCGTGCGCGCCATGGTCGACTTCGTGTTCGAGGAACTCGTCCCCGAGCGCCTCGCGGCGCGCTGCCGGGTGACCAATTCCGACAGCCGGCGCGTCCTGGAGAAGTGCGGGTTCCAGTGGTGCGGGACGGGGCTGGAGAACTCGGTGGGCATGCGAGGCTCGTTCCCCGTGGACCGGTTCCGGCTGGAGCGCACCGTGTGGGCAAGCCTCCGCGCGTGGGGCCGCGCCCGGCCGGTCAGCCTCGGAGAGGCGCTGCCGGACCATGTGCCGGCCAAGTGAGGGCGGCGCGCCGCAGCGAGATGGAGCCTCTCCGGCGCGGCCGGAGGGGAGGTGAACGATGAAGTTTCTCGACCAGGCCAAGATCTACATACGCTCGGGCGACGGCGGCAATGGCTGCGTGTCGTTCCGGCGCGAGAAGTTCATCGAGTTCGGCGGCCCCAATGGCGGCGACGGCGGCCGCGGCGGCGATGTCTGGGCCGAATGCGTGTCGGGCCTCAACACGCTGATCGACTACCGCTATGCCCAGCACCGCAAGGCCCGCAAGGGCCAGCACGGCATGGGTAAGAACCGGACCGGCGCGGGCGGCGAGGACGTGGTCCTCAAGGTGCCGCAGGGCACCGAGATCCTGGAGGAGGACGGCGAGACGCTGGTGGCCGACTTGACCGAGGTGGGCCAGCGTGTGCTGCTCGCCAAGGGCGGCAATGGCGGCTTCGGAAACGCCCACTTCAAGACCGCCACCAACCAGGCGCCGCGCCGCGCCAATCCGGGCCAGGAGGGCGAGGAGCGCTGGCTGATCCTGCGTCTGAAGCTGATCGCCGACGCCGGCCTTGTCGGCCTGCCCAACGCGGGGAAGTCGACGTTCCTTGCGGCGGTCTCGGCAGCCCGGCCCAAGATCGCCGACTATCCCTTCACCACGCTCCACCCGCAGCTCGGCGTCGTTGCGGTCGATGCCCGCGAGTTCGTGCTGGCCGACATTCCGGGCCTGATCGAGGGCGCCCATGAGGGGATAGGGCTGGGCGATCGCTTCCTCGCCCATGTGGAGCGCTGCCGGGTGCTGCTGCACCTGGTCGACGGCTCGACCGAAGATGCGGGCGAGGCCTACCGCACGGTGCGGGACGAGCTGGTGGCCTATGGCGGCGGGCTCGCCGACAAGCCGGAGATCGTGGCGCTGTCCAAGATCGACGCGCTGGACGCGGCGACCCTCAAGGCGCAGGCCCGCCGACTTGCCCGCGCATGCGGCCGCGCGCCGCTGGCGCTGTCCGCCCATTCCGGCGCCGGTGTGCCCGAGGCGCTGCGGGCCCTGCTTGCGGTGATCGACGAAGCGCGCGGCGCGGAAGCCGCCGCCGAGGCGCCCGCCGAAGCCGAGCCGTGGCGGCCGTGAGCGGGATGTGCCAGCCTCCGGACTTAGGAGCTAGCAGCATGTCTCGCCAACTCAATATCCGCAGCAACGACGCCCACCGCCTCGCGCACGAGATCGCACGCCGGACCGGCCGTTCCATAACCGAGGTCGTGGAGACTGCGCTGCGCACTTTCGGCGAAGGCTTTCCGGATGAGACCGGAATGACGGCAACCCAGCGCGCCGAGTTCGACGCGCTGATGGGCCTTGTGCGCAGCAGCGGCAAGAACCGCAGGCCCGGGGCCACCTCCGATCATTCCGACATGTATGACGAGCACGGCCTTCCCAAATGATCGCGCTCGACACGTCCGCCCTCGTAGCCATGGCTCTGGAAGAGGCGGAGGCGGAAGCCTTCGCCGAGGCGATCGCGCGGAACGGCGCCGAGGTCGGGACGCCGACACTGCTGGAGACCCGAATGGTGCTGTCGTCCAGACTTTCGGACGAAGGACACGGGTTCATGAATGCGCTGCTGCGCCGGGCCTCGATCCAGGCTGTCGCATTCACGCTGGACATGCACGCGGCAGCCGTAGACGCCTTCGCGCGCTACGGCCGCGGCCGCGGGCATCCGGCGCAGTTGAATTTCGGGGACTGCATGGCCTATGCGGTTGCGCGCCACCGCGATCTGCCGCTCCTGTTCAAGGGTGGCAACTTCGCGTTGACCGACATCCGTCCCGCCCTCGCCTGATACAGGCCCTTCTCCAAGTGACACCCGAGCTCGCCTCGTTCCGCCGCATCATGGTCAAGGTCGGGTCGGCCCTGCTGGTCGACACGGACGCCGGCGCGCTGAGGCGCGGCTGGCTCGACGGGCTGGCCGACGATCTTGCGGCCCATTGCGCACGCGGGGCGGAGATCATGGTGGTGTCATCGGGCGCTATCGCGCTCGGACGCACCGTGC
>JAEWEX010000331.1 GCA_023389135.1 Pseudomonadota bacterium
CGCGCCGAGGCTCGGCGCCGTGAGCGCCAGGCTCCACAGCACCAGCGGCGGGTCCAGCGAGACCGAGTTGAAGGAGTTGATGGTGAGCCCCACCGGCGCGCCGCCGTCGCCCAGCGTGGTGACCACCACGACGCCGGTGGCGAAGGAGCCGAGCACGTCCCGCAGCTCCCGGCTGTTCACCTGGGCCTGCGTCTCGGGGATGGTGCGACCCGGCTGTGCCATGAGGCGAATATGGCGCGGCTGCCCCATCAGAACAAATTGTATTGCCTCATGCAGGGTATCAGACTTACTGATTCCGGCGATCCCGGGAGCCCTGCCGTGAAGCTGCGCCAGATCCGATACTTCGTCGCCGTCTATGAGGAGGGCTCGTTCACCGCCGCGGCGCGGCGCGAGAACGCCACCCAGTCGGGTCTGTCCATGCAGATCAAGGATCTGGAGCAGGCGCTGGGCGTCAGGCTGTTCGAGCGGCACCCCTCGGGCGTCTCGCCGACCCCCATCGGCCGCCGGCTCTACGAGCATTCGACCCGCATCCTGCGCGAGGTCAGCGACATCGCGCTGGACATCGCGTCCATGTCCGGCGCGGTGACGGGCGAGGTCCATGTGGGCCTGATGCCGACCTTCACCCGCGCGATCCTCGCCCCGGCGCTCATGGCCTTCGCCGCCGAGCATCCGCATGTGCGCGTGCGCGTCACCGAGGCCTATAGCGGCGTGCTGACCCAGGAGATCGCCCGCCAGGCGCTGGACTTCGCCGTGGTGCCGCCGGGCCATGCGGTGCCGGGCATCAGTTCCACCTATCTCGGCACCGACCGCGAATATCTGGTCACCGCCACCAACACCGCCCGCACCCATCTGGCGCCGGTGGAACTGGCGCGGGAGGCAGGCCCCATCCGCCTCGTCGTGCCGGGCCCGACCAATGCCCGCCGCGGCCGCATCGACCGCTACCTGGAGAGCGCCGGCGTGGAGGTCGCCGAGACGCTGGAGATGGACGCCATGATGGGCACGCTCGACCTGGTCGCGAGGTCGGGCTGGGTGACGATCCTGTCCGGCGTGCTGTGCGCGCCCGACCGCGACGGCGCGCGCCGCAAGCTGCACCCGCTGGCCGGGCCGCCGCTGACGGTGGACTACGTGCTGATCGAGCCGGCGGCGCGGTCGCTGTCGCAGGGCGCGCGACTGTTCGCCGAGGCGCTGTCGCGGGAGATGGCCCGTCTCATCGAGGCGGCCGAGCCGGAGCAGCATCAGAAAACCTGAATGCACGGATAAGCCAATATCATTACTTCTTCTGACGGGCGGTCGCTAGCATGGGTGCGTGCCGTGCAATGGCGCAGGAGCCCGCCGATGGAAGTCTCGTTCTTCACCATGCCGATCCATCCGGTCGGCAAGCCCGTGGCGCAGTCGCTGAAGGAGGACCGCGAGGCCTTCCTGCTGGCCGACGCCCTCGGCTATGCGGAGGCCTATTGCGGCGAGCACACCACCGATCTGGCCGAGAACATCACCTCCTGCGTCGCCTTCCTGGCGAGCCTCGCCTACGAGACCAGGCGCATCCGCCTCGGCACCGGCACCGTCAACATTCCCAACAGCCACCCGGCCGCGGTGGCGGGGCAGGTGGCCATGCTGGACCACATGCTGGAGGGCCGGCTCAATTTCGGCATCAGCCCGGGCGGCCTGATGTCCGACGCCGAGGTGTTCGGCAACCTCGACCGCGACCGCAACGCCATGTTCATCGAGGGGATCGACATGATCCTCGACATCTGGAAGGGCGAGGCGCCCTACGACCTGGAGGGGGAGTTCTGGAAGGTCTCGACCCGGCGCACCATGATGCCGGAGATCGGCCAGGGCAACATCATCAAGCCCTACCAGAAGCCGCACCCGCCGGTGGTGGGCACCGTGGTCGCGCCCTATTCCAAGGGCGTGACCGCCATGGCGGCGCGGGGCTGGGAGCCCATATCGGCCAACTTCCTGCTGTCCAGATGGGTCGCGACGCACTGGCCCAACTATGCCGAGGGCTGCGCCCAGGCGGGCCGCCCGGCCGATCCCGCCAACTGGCGCGTGGCGCGCTCGATCTTCGTCGCCGACGACGCGGCGACCGCCGAGCGCTACGCCCGCGATCCCGACGGCCCCTATGTGTTCTACTACCGCCAGCTCCTGACCAAGATGCGCGCCGGCAAGCGCCTGGGGCTCTTCAAGGAGGACCAGTCCATGCCCGACGACGCGGTGACGCTCGACTATGTCTGCGACCGCCTGATCACCTGCGGCACGCCGGACATGGTGTCCGACAGCATCCTCGCGCTGCGCGAGGAGATCGGGGATTTCGGCCACATCGTCTATGCCGGCCACGACTGGGCCGATCCCGCGCTGGGCAAGCGCTCGATGGTGCTGATGGCCGAGAAGGTGATGCCCGCGGTCAATGCGGCCATCGGCGCGCGGGCGGCGGCGCAATGACCATGCAGCGCCTCGAACGGCCCGACGCCGCAATAGCCTATCGCGTCGACGGGGAGGAGGGCCGCCCCTGGCTCGTCCTGTCCAACTCGCTCGGCACCAGCCACGCCATGTGGGAGCCGCAGCTCGCCTTGCTGACGCAGGCATTCCGCGTCCTGCGCTACGACACCCGCGGCCATGGTTCCAGTTCCGCGCCGCCGGCGCCCTACGGCTTCCCCATGCTTGCGGGCGACGTCGTGGCGCTGATGGACCGCCTCGGCATCGACCGCGCGACCTTCATGGGCCTTTCGCTCGGCGGCATGACGGGGCTGGAACTGGCGCTGCGCCATCCCGGCCGCATCGAGCGGCTGGTGTGCTGCGATGCGCGCGCCGACTGCCCCGACGCCTACCGCCAGATCTGGCCCGCCAACATCGAGCGCGCCCGCGCCGGCGGCATGGAGGCGGTGGCCGACGCCACGCTGTCGCGCTGGTTCTCGGACGCCTTCCGCGCCGATCCCGCCAACGAGGGCGTCCTCGCCGCCACCCGCGCCCAGATCGTCGCCACCTCGGTCGAGGGCTATGTGGGCTGCGCCTCGGCGCTGCTGACGCTGGATTTCCTGAAGGAGCTGGGGTCGCTTCGGCTGCCGGTGCTCTATATCGTCGGCGAGCACGACCCGGCGGCCCCGGCCGCCGTCATGAAGGGCATGGCGGACGCGACGCCCGGCGCCGACTTCGAGGCGATCGCCGGCGCGGCGCATCTAAGCAATATCGAGGCGCCCGCGGCGTTCAACGACATCGTCGCGGGCTGGCTCGGCATCGGTCCGGACCGGCAAAGGACCTAGCACGGCGACGCTTGCAGAATGTCGCGTCTGACTGTCGGACAATGACCGCGAAGACGGCCCGACCGGGCGCATGGGAGGAGACTGGGATGACGTCGCGGCAGCCAGCGGCGGGCAGCGGGCCGGGCCTGCTCGCCCGGTGGAACTTCAACACCGTCGTGGCGCTGCTGGTGACGGCCATGGGCATCGCCATCGTCCTGCTGGTGCCGAGCCAGGTGGAGGATCCGCCGCGGCTGTTCGGCATGGCGCCCCAGGGCATCAGCCCGGAGACGTTCCCGACCATCGTCGGCGGGCTGTTCATCGCCACCGGGCTCGCCTATCTGGCGACCAGCTTCGGGCTGCGCGAGGTCAACGGCTTCGCCACCCTGACCGGCCAGGCGGCGTTCAACATCGGCGTCGTGCTGGCGCTCATGTTCCTCTACATCGTCATGCTGCGGCCGCTCGGGTTCATCGCTTCCAGCGGCATCACCGCCATCGCGCTGTCGCTCTATTACGGCTCGCGCAACCCGATCGGCATCGGCATCGTCGCCATCGTCATCCCGGTGACGGTGTTCTACCTGTTCACGCGGGTGCTCTACGTCTCGCTGCCGCCGTTCCCGGAGTTCTGAGGCATGTTCGAGACCATCCTCGGTTCCTTCGAGATGCTGCTCAGGGTCGATACGATCCTGATGATCGCCGCCGGGACGGTGCTCGGCATCACCGTGGGGGCGCTGCCGGGCTTCACCACGGTCATGGCCATGGCGGTGGTGCTGCCGATCTCGTTCTTCCTGGATCCCATCGTCGGCATCCCGTTCCTGATCGGCGTGTACAAGGGCGGCATCTACGGCGGCTCGATCCCCGCGATCCTGGTCAACATCCCGGGCACCGGCGCCTCGGTGGCGACCACCATCGACGGCTCGCCCATGAGCCGCAAGGGCCAGTCCCGCAAGGCGCTGGAGATGGCGCTGGTGGCCTCCGCCGTGGGCGACTTCCTCTCGTCCTTCGCGACCATCCTGGTGATCGGCGCCATCGCGGCGGTGGCGCTGCTGATCGGCCCGCCGGAGCTGGCCGCGATCCTGCTGCTCAGCATGCTGGTGATCGTGGTGTCGGCGTCGGGCTCCTTCATCAAGGGCCTGGTCATGCTGCTCATCGGCATGTTCCTCGCCATGATCGGCCAGGACCCCATCGGCGCCCTGACCCGCTTCACCTTCGACTTCTTCCCGCTGCAGGCGGGCATCGACCTGCTGCCGCTGCTGATCGGCCTGTTCGCGATCCCCGAGATCCTGATCGCCATGGAGAACCGCCGCGCCAACGTGGTGGAGACCGACGCGCTGAAGGCGCAGGGCGAGCGGCTGACCTGGGCGGAAACCGTCTCCTGCGGCCGCACCATCCTGCGCTCCACCGTGCTGGGCGGCGTCATCGGCATGATCCCGGGCGTCGGCCAGACGGTCGCCGCCTTCATGGGCTACTCCGCCGCAAAGAATGCCTCCAGGCACCCCGAGCGCTTCGGCAAGGGCGAGCTGGAGGGCGTCGCCGCGCCGGAAGCCGCCAACAACGCCGTCAACGGCCCCACCATGGTGCCGCTGCTGACGCTGGGCATCCCCGGCGACAACATCACCGCCATCCTGCTCGGCGCCTTCGTGGCGCAGGGCCTGAGGCCCGGCCCGCAGCTGTTCGAGGAGCAGGCGCCGCTGGTCTACGCGCTGCTTCTGTCGATGCTGATCGCCTGCGTGCTGCTGCTGGTGATCGGATACATCCTCAGCCCGATCTTCTCGCGCATCGTCACGGTCAACAAGGCCTACCTGGTGCCGCTGATGCTGATCTTCGCGGTGGCGGGCGTCTACGTCTACCGGTCCAACGTCATGGACCTGTTCTTCATGATCGGCTTCGGCCTGTTCGGCTACGCCTGCCGCAAGCTGCAGTTCGACGTGTCGCCGCTGGTGATGGGCTTCAT
>JAEWEX010000328.1 GCA_023389135.1 Pseudomonadota bacterium
CTGTGTGCCTGGATCCCGGATCGGCCTTGCCGTCCGGGATGACAGCCACATCGTCGCTGGCGTCGACCATCCGATTGAATCAGAGAAGCAAAAAATAAAACACTTGTTGCGTCCGCCGCCATCGCGACATAGCCTTCCCGCATGCAGAGAGGACCGCTCGCGGACCGGATCGTCGAGGCGTTTGGCGGCATGCCGGAGCAGTTGCGCACGGCTGCGCGCTTCGATCAGGACCGGCCCGACGACGTCGCGCTCCTGTCCATGCGCGAGCAGGCCCGGCGCGCCGGGGTCCAGCCCGCCACCATGACGCGGCTGGCCAAGCGGCTCGGCTTCGAGGGGTTCGAGGGGCTGCGCGACCTCTATGCCGATGCGTTGAGGGGCGGAGGCGGCGGCTTTGCCGGGCGCGGCGACAGCCAGGTCAGGGTCCAGAACGACCGTGGCGAGGCGGTGCTGGCCGAGGCCATTGCCGCGCGCATCGCCGAACAGGTGAGGGCGCTGTCCGGGCCGGACGCGCTCGCCCGGCTGTCGCGCGCCGCGTCCATGCTGGCGCAGGCGCGGCGCATCTACTGCCTCGGGCTGCGCTCCAGCCACACTACCGCGCGGCAGTTCCACTACGCCCTGTCGCTGGTCGGAGACCGCACCGTGCTGCTTGACGGCGGCGCCGGCGGCGATGCCGACCGCCTGCGCGACATCACGCCGGAGGATGTGCTGCTGGCGGCGAGCGTGGCGCCCTACACGCGCCATGCCGTCGAGATCGCCGAGTATGTCCGCGCCCGCGCGGTCCCCGTGATCGCGATCACCGACAGCGAGGTGTCGCCGCTCGCGGCGCTGGCGGACGCGTCCGTTCTGGTCGGAACGGCGAGCCCCTCCTTCCTGCACACCATGGCGCCGGCCTTTGCCGCGGCCGAGATCCTGGCCGCCCTGGTCGCCGGGCGCGGCGGCGCCGACGCCCTGGCGACGCTGGCCGCCACCGACCGGCACCTGGCGTCGCTGGACACCCACTGGACCCCCCGCAGCCGATGAATCCAGATATGAGCCATATCCTCCATCGCCATACGAAATCTAGACTTCCCGTCGCCGTGGGAGGTGACGGCGTCCGCGTTTTCGACCGCGAGGGCCGCAGCTACATCGACGCCTCAGGCGGTGCGGCGGTGTCCTGCCTCGGCCATGGCCACCCGCGCGTGATCGAGGCCATGGTCGCGCAGGCGAGGTCGCTCGCCTACGCCCACACCGGCTTCTTCACGACGGAGGTCGCCGAGGTGCTGGCGGACCGGCTGGTGGAGACCGCGCCCAAGGGCATCTCCCATGTCTACCTGGTCTCGGGCGGGTCGGAGGCCATGGAGACGGCCCTCAAGCTCGCGCGGCAGTATTTCCTGGAAATCGGCCAGCCGTCGCGCCACCGCTTCATCGCGCGGCGGCAGTCCTATCACGGCAACACGCTGGGGGCGCTGGGCATCGGCGGCAACATGTGGCGGCGCGAGCCGTTCGCGCCGCTTTTGGCCGAGCCGTCCCATGTGGCGCCCTGCTACGCCTATCGCGACCGCCGCGACGACGAGACCGAGGAGGCCTACGGCGCGCGGCTCGCGGCCGAACTGGAGGCGGAGATCGTGCGCCTCGGGCCCGAAAACGTCGCCGCGTTCGTGGCGGAGACCGTGGTCGGCGCGACGGGCGGCGTGCTGCCGCCGGTGCCGGGCTATTTCCGCCGCGTCCGCGAGGTCTGCGACCGCCACGGCGTCCTCCTCGTCCTGGACGAGGTGATGTGCGGGATGGGGCGGACGGGCACGCTGCACGCCTGCGAGCAGGAGGGCGTCGCGCCCGACCTCATGGCGGTTGCAAAGGGGCTCGGCGGCGGCTACCAGCCCATCGGCGCGGCGCTGCTGTCGGAGGCGATATTCGCCGCCATCCGCGACGGCTCCGGCTTCTTCCAGCACGGCCACACCTATATGGGCCATCCCACGGCCTGCGCCGCGGCGCTGGCGGTGCAGGACACCATCCGGGACGAGGGACTGCTGGCGCAGGTGCGCGTGCGCGGCGCGCAGTTCGCCGACCGGCTGACCGAACGGTTCGGCAACCACCGCCATGTGGGCGACATCCGCGGGCGCGGCCTGTTCTGGGGGCTGGAATTCGTGGCGGACCGCGCCACCAAGGCCCCGTTCGATCTCGCGCACGGGGTGCATGCGCGGCTGAAAACCGAGGCCATGGCGCGCGGCCTCATGACCTATCCCATGGGCGGCACCATCGACGGCCGGCGGGGCGACCACGTCCTGCTGGCGCCGCCCTTCATCGTGACGGAGACCGACTTGGACGAGATCGCAGGGCGCCTCGGAGAGGCAGTGGACGCGGCGGTGGCGGGAGCAGGCGCATGACGGACAGGACGGTCGCCATCGCCGCCGCCCCCAATGGCGCGCGGCTGACCCGGAAGGATCATCCGGCGATCCCGATCTCGCCCGCCGAGGTCGCGGCCTGCGCGCGCGAATGCCTCGCGGAAGGCGCCGCCATGATCCACGTCCATGCCCGCGCCGCCGACGACACCCACACGCTCGATCCCGGCCGCATGGCGGCGGTGCGCGACTCCGTGCGGGACGCCGTGGGCGACGGTCTCGTCCTCCAGCTCACCACGGAGGCCATCGGCATCTACGAGCCGCCGGCGCAGATGGAGCTGGTGCGCGCGACCAGGCCCGAGGCCGCCTCCTTCGCCATCCGCGAGCTCGCCCCGGACGCGACCAACGAAAAGCCGTTCGGCGACCTGCTGGGCTGGATGCGCGGCGAGGGCATGCACGCGCAGTTCATCCTCTATGACCTCGCCGACCTGCGGCGCCTGATCGACCTGCGCGAGCGCGGGGTGGTGCCGTGGGCGTCGCCCTCGGTGCTGGTGGTGCTCGGCCGCTACGTTCCCGGCGGGGCGTGGTCTGCCGCGTCGCTCGGGCCGTATCTCGATCCCATGGCCGCCGCCGGCATCACCGACTGGATGGTCTGCGCCTTCGGCCGCGAGGCGTCGGCCGCCTCCGCCGCCGCGCTCGCTCTGGGCGGCGGCACGCGGGTGGGCCTGGAGAACTCCACCGTGGACGCCGACGACCGGCAGGTCGCGGGCAACGCCGCGCTGGTGGCGCATGCGGCCGGCCTCGCGCGCGCCATCGGCCGCCGACCGCTCACCGGTCCGGAACTGCGGGCGAGGTGGCGGGCTCTCGACTGACGCGTTTCCGCCGGCGGCGTGGCCGTGGCCGGCGGGTCCGCCCCCGTTCCGAACGATGGGGTGGACAAGGATCAGCAGGTCGGCCGATGCTGCCATCGGCTGTCATGCTGCCGCCCGCGCGGGGATGAAGGGAACGACCCGGCGCGATCAATCACTATCGGCAGGCTCTACCGGTCCGCCGACCGACGACAGACGATGACGGAGGAGTCACATGAAGAACACGTCCACGAAGACCGCGGCCATGGCCGCAGGACTGGCGCTGGCGCTGGCCGCGGGGCCGGCCCTCGCGCAGCAGCAGTTCGTGTCCATCGGCACCGGCGGCGTGACCGGCGTCTACTATCCGGTCGGCGGCGCCATCTGCCGCCTGATGAACCAGACCCGCCGCGACCACGGCATCCGCTGCTCGGTGGAGTCCACCGGCGGCTCGGTGTTCAACGTCAACGCCCTCAAGGGCGGCGAACTGGAGTTCGGCGTCGTCCAGTCCGACGTCCAGTACAACGCCTCCAAGGGCGAGGCCGGCTTCAAGGAAGGCGGCGCCCACGACAAGCTGCGCGCCGTGTTCTCGCTGCATCCCGAGCCCGCGACCATCGTCGCGCGCGCCGACGCCGGCGTGAAGAACTTCGAGGAACTGAAGGGCAAGCGCGTCAATATCGGCAATCCCGGCTCCGGCCAGCGGGCGCTCATGGACGTGCTGTTCGCCAAGATCGGCTGGACCACGGCCGACTTCGCGCTCGCGTCCGAACTTGCCCCGGCCGAGCAGAGCCAGGCGCTTTGCGACAACAAGGTGGACGCCTTCGTCTACACCGTGGGCCACCCGGCGGGCTCGATCCAGGAGGCGACCAGCTCCTGCGACAGCGTTCTGGTCAACCTCACCGGCCCCCAGATCGACGAGCTGGTGGCGGAGAACCCCTACTATTTCAAGGCGACCATCCCCGGCGGCATGTATCGCGGCAACCCCGACGACACCCAGACCTTCGGCGTCGGCGCCACCATGGTGACCTCCGCCGACGTGCCGGACGAGGTCGTCTACACGCTGGTCAAGTCGATCTTCGACAATTTCGACGGCTTCAAGGAACTGCATCCGGCGCTTGCGAATCTCGAGCCGGAGTCCATGGTGAGCCAGGGCAACTCCGCGCCGATGCATCCCGGCGCCGAGCGCTTCTACAAGGAAAAGGGCTGGATGTGACGGCCTGACATCAAGGCGGCGCGGGTCTCTCGCGCCGCCTCTTCATTTCCGGGCAGGGCAAAGAGGGGTTTGCGCATGGCCGAGGCAGCCAAGGGCACGGGGGACAGTTCGGGTCTGAGCCAGCAGGAGCTGGACGATCTCGTCGCCGCCACCGACACCGGGGCGCGCAACCCCGCCGGCTCGGTGGGCAAGCTGATCGCGGGCGTCGCGCTCGCCTGGTCGCTGTTCCAGCTGTTCATCGCATCGCCGCTGCCCTTCATGCTGGCCACGACCACCGGCCTGCCGCTGGTCCTGAACGACACCCAGTCGCGCTCGATCCACCTCGCCTTCGCGCTGTTCCTGGCCTTCATGGCCTATCCGGCGCTGCCTTCCAGCCCGCGCAACCGGGTGCCGCTGCTGGACTGGGCCATGGCGCTGGCGGCGGCCCTGGCGGCGCTCTACATCGTGATCTTCTACCGGGAGCTGTCCACCCGGCCGGGTCTGCCCATCACGCTGGACCTCGTCGCCGCGGGCGTCGGGCTCGTGCTCCTGCTGGAAGCGACCCGCCGGGCTCTGGGGCCTCCCATGGTGGTCGTCAGCCTGGTGTTTCTCACATACGTGTTCTTCGGAAATGCGAGCTGGATTCCCGAGATCATCCAGT
>JAEWEX010000005.1 GCA_023389135.1 Pseudomonadota bacterium
GGCTACCTGTGCGGGCCAGTGGTTGCGGCACGAGGTGGGTTGCATGCGCGCGGCGGTATCCGATCGTCTGGTGACGGTGTTTGGCGGCTCCGGCTTCGTCGGCCGGCATGTGGTGCGCGAGCTGGCGCGGCGCGGCTGGCGCGTGCGCGCCGCGGTGCGCCGGCCGGACCTCGCCGGCCATCTCCAGCCGCTGGGGGCCGTCGGCCAGATCCATGCGGTGCAGGCCAACCTGCGCTACCCGGCCTCGGTGCGCGCCGCGGTGGAGGGCGCCGACGCCGTGGTCAACCTGGTGGCCATCCTGTCGCCCACGGGGCGGCAGACCTTCGAGGCGGTCCATGTGTTCGGCGCCCGCCAGATCGCCGCCTCCGTCCACGAGGCCGGCGTGCCGACGCTGGTCCACGTCTCCGCCATCGGCGCCGACCGCAATTCGCGCTCGGACTACGCCCGCACCAAGGCGGAAGGGGAGGAGGCGGTCAGGGCCCATGTGCCGTCTGCCGTGATCCTGCGGCCCTCCATCATCTTCGGGCCGGAGGACGCCTTCTTCAACCGCTTCGCCGGCATGGCGCGGCTGTCGCCTGTGCTGCCGCTGATCGGCGGCGGCGAGACGCGGTTCCAGCCGGTGTTCGTGGGCGATGTGGCCGAGGCCGTGGCCGAGAGCGTCGAGGGCCGCGCCCGCCCGGCGCTGACCTACGAGCTGGGCGGCCCCGAGCAGAAGAGCTTCCGCGAGCTGATGGAATACGTGCTGCGCGTCACGCACAGGAAGCGGGTGCTGCTGCCGGTGCCGTTCCCGCTGGCGCGGCTCCAGGCGCGGTTCCTGCAGCTCCTGCCGGGCGCGCCGCTGACGGTGGACCAGGTGACGCTGCTGGAGAGCGACAACGTCGTCTCCCAGGCCGCCGACCGCGAGGACCGCACGCTGGAAGGCCTAGGCATCGCGCCGACCGCCATCGACGCGGTGGTGCCGAGCTACCTCTACCGCTTCCGCAGGTCCGGCCAGTTCGACCGCGTGCCGGTGATGTGAGGCGGCGGGTGATCGGTCCGCCCCCGCCGTTCGGGGGTGGGCTTTCTTCGCATGGATGCATTGTTTTTCGGAGGCTGGCTTCAACTCAAGGATGACCCTTCGGGTCACCAGCGAAGCTGGCGCGCATTCGCGCGTCCTTGACTTGAAACCAGCCTCCGAAACACGCTCCGCCATGCGAAAGAAAGACCGGCTGTGCGCAGAAGCTGCACACTTCCGTCCGCGCCTGCGCCGTTGCGGACGAAGGCGCGCGCGCCGCGGCCAAGGCGCTCACCCCACGAGCATCAGCCCGACGATTCCCGCGGTGCCCACCGCGATCCGCCACCACGCGAACGGCGCGAAGCCGTGGCGCGAGACGAAGTCCAGCAGCACCCTGACGACGATCACCGCCGCGACGAAGGCGGCCAGGAACCCGACCACGATGACGGCGACGTCGTCGGCCGTCAGCAGCGCGTGGTTCTTGTAGAGGTCGTAGGCGAAGGCGCCCGCCATGGTGGGCATGGCGAGGAAGAACGAGAACTCCGCCGCCGAGCGCTTGTCGCAGCCCAGCAGCAGCGCGCCGACGATGGTGGCGCCCGAGCGCGACACGCCGGGGATCATGGCCAGGCACTGCGCGAAGCCGATGGCCAGGCACACGCCCAGCGGGAAGCGCTCCGCGTCGCGGAACCGCGGCGTCGCCGGCCGGCGGTCCATCCACAGGAGGACGATGCCGCCGAGGATCAGCGCGATGCAGATCACCAGCGGCGTCTCGAACAGCACGTCCTTGATGAAGCCGTGCGCCAGCGCGCCGATCACGGCGGCGGGCAGGAAGGCGACCAGGATGCCGATCACGAACCGGCGCGCGTCGGGATCGCCGGGCAGGCGGAGCGCGATGTTCAGGAGCCGCGCGAAATAGACCGACAGGATGGCGAGGATCGCGCCGAGCTGGATCAGCACCTCGAAGGTGCGGCCCGTGGACTGGAAGCCGAGGAAATGGCCCGCCAGCAACAGGTGGCCGGTGGACGACACGGGGATGAACTCGGTCAGCCCCTCCAGAACCCCCAGCGCCAGCGCTTCCACGATGCGGCCATGTTCCATGGATGTATGGTCCCTGTTTCCGCACGGGGCGAATCGTGTTGCCGGTGGACGGGGCCGGTTCTATACGGGTCACCATAGCCGCGCCACAGCCGCCCCTCCCGTCCCGCAAACGGCGTCCGGCGCCGCAGATCACGGTCCATGGCGATCCTCTACCACCATCTGCTCTGCCCGCATTCGCGCTTCGTCAGGCTGATCCTGGCGGAGCTGGGCATGGAGCCCGACCTGGTGGAGGAGAAGGTGTGGGAGCGGCGGCGCGAGTTCCTGCTGCTCAATCCGGCCGGCACCACGCCGGTCCTGGTCGAGGACCAGTCCGGCCCCGTGCCCGGCGCGGCGGTCGCGGCGGAATGGCTGGACGAGACCCGCGGGCTGGCGCTGGGCGAGCACCGGCTGCTTCCCGAGGCGCCCGACCTGCGGGTCGAGGTCCGCAGGCTGTGCGAATGGTTCAACGGCAAGTTCTTCGAGGAGGTCTCCGGCCACCTCCTGACGGAAAAGGTCTACAAGCGCGCCATGCCGACGAAGCTCGGCGGCGGCGCGCCGGACGCGGCGGCCATCCGGGCGGCCAAGTCCAATGTGCGCTACCATCTCCAGTATATCGGCCATCTGGCCGGCCAGAGGCACTGGCTCGCCGGCGAGCGGCTGAGCTACGCCGACCTCGCCGCCGCCGCGCACCTGTCGGTGGTGGACTATCTGGGCGACATGCCGTGGGACGAGAACACGCACGCGAAGGAATGGTATGCGCGGCTGAAGTCGCGGCCGTCCTTCCGCCCGCTGCTGGCCGACCGCCTGCTCGGCTTCCAGCCGCCGGCGCATTACGACGACCCGGACTTCTGAGGGCGCAGGAGCGCGCTTCCGCGGAAGGCGCCGCGGCAGGCGGACGCAATTGCGCCGGCACTCCGCGTGCTTCGAGAC
>JAEWEX010000020.1 GCA_023389135.1 Pseudomonadota bacterium
AGGCCTGCCAGGGCGACGGCGTCATCAAGATCGAGATGCACTTCCTGCCGGACGTCTACGTCACCTGCGACGTCTGCAAGGGCAAGCGCTACGACCGTGAGACGCTGGAGGTGCTCTATCGCGGCAAGTCCATCGCCGACGTGCTGGACATGACGGTCGACGAGGCCAAGGAACTGTTCAAGGCCGTGCCCTCGATCCGCGAGAAGATGGAAACGCTGGGCCGCGTCGGACTGGGCTATATCCATGTCGGCCAGCAGGCGACCACGCTGTCAGGCGGCGAAGCGCAGCGCGTCAAGCTGTCGAAGGAACTGTCCAAGCGCGCCACCGGCCGCACGCTCTACATCCTCGACGAGCCGACGACGGGCCTGCATTTCCACGACGTCGCCAAGCTGATGGAGGTGCTCCACGAACTGGTCGAGCAGGGCAACACCGTGGTGGTGATCGAGCACAATCTCGAGGTCATCAAGACGGCCGACTGGGTCGTGGACATGGGCCCGGAGGGCGGCGACGGCGGCGGCGAGGTGGTCGCGGCCGGCACGCCCGAGCAGGTCGCCAAGGTCGCCCGCAGCCACACCGGCCGGTTCCTGAAGGATGTCCTTGCGCGCGGCAAGGCGCTGGCGGCGGCGGAGTGATCCCCGGTCGGAAATCATTTACCCGGCATGCGTTTGCCGCATTGCAGCAATGACTGCGGACGCCTGCCTGAATCGTTCGCCGTTTCCTAGATAACGCCCATCGGACATGCCGTTCCGCCCGGGCCCGCGACACCGCCGGCCAGATGGCGCGGGGCGGCCGGAAAACTGGAGACGGACATGATCATCTGGGCCCTTCTCGTGCGGCGCTGGCACCACTGGCGGCTGTATCGCGACACGGTCAACGAACTGTCGAACCTCGACGACCGTACGCTGAACGACCTCAACATCCGCCGCTCGGACATCCACTTCGTGGCCCGCAACGCCGCGAACGCCCAGACGGCCTGACCCGGTCCGCCTGACCGGCGTGACGCAGTCCTGAAAGCGCCGGCCGCAAGGCCGGCGTTTCTGCGTTTGGGCCGGCTATTGCGGCGCGGCCCCGCCAGCCTCGCCCCTCGGTCCCTGCGGCCCGGCGGGTCCCTGCTGGCCTGCAGGTCCCGCAGGACCGGCGACGCCCTGCGCACCTTGCGGACCCTCGGGCCCTTGCGGCCCGGCCTCGCCGGCGGGACCGGCAGGTCCGCCAGGGCCGGTGGGCCCCGCAGGTCCGGTTGGTCCAGCGGGCCCTGCGGGGCCGGCCGGGCCTTCGGGTCCGGCAGGGCCAACCGGTCCCGGCGCGCCGATCGGCCCGCAGCCGCGGATCACAACGTCGATGGCGGAGGTGCCGTCCTCGAGCTTGCCGATGCAGGTCTGGGGCAGCCGTGTCGTGCGGAAGCTGAAATTGCCCGATCCGTCGGCCCGCGCCTCCGCCGGCTCGCCTTGCCAGGTCAGTTCGGCGCCTGCCGCGGCTCCGCGTCCCTGGATCAGGATGCCGCCAGCGGTGACCTCCGCGCGCCTGATATCCAGCGCGTCGGCCGCCGACGAGCCGCACAAGATCACGACCGTCGCAACGGAAAATCGCAGTGCTCGCACGCCACACCTCCCTGTCGCCGTCCAGTTTGATGGACGTAAAATTATCCTGACAGAGTATTCCGGGGGCTCGTAGATGCAAGCGCCGTGATCGCGTTCAGCGGCCGCCCTTGGTGTGCCAGACCTGCAGCGCCATGATCTCCGGCTTGGCACCCCCCGGCCCGGGCCACGAATCCACCGTCCAGCGCGCGCCGCCAACCTTCTCCGCGACCACGGCGCTGGCATGGGGATAGCGACCGTCCAGGAAGAAGCCGCGCGATGCCACGCGGGCGACCGAATGATGGCGCAGAAGCCCGCGCGCCTCGACAAGCTGAAGGAAGCGCGTCGTGTTGACGGTCTCGTCGATGCAGTCGAGCTGGCCGCGGGTTCGCGACTGACCCGGGGTCGACTTCGCAGTGTCCTTGCCGGTTCCGGCCGCCGGCGCCACACGGCGCTCGAACCATGCCACCGCCTCGGCGATGGCGGCGCGCTCCGCCTGCGGCGAGGCCCGGCCCCGCCCCATGATGCGGCCGATCTGCGCATGGTCGGCGGCCGTCAGCCGCACCACCTGCCGGTAGTGGCAGCCAAACCCGTGGCAAACCGTCACCGACGACGTGGAGACCGCCGGAGCGCCGCCGCTGACGAGGCCGGAAAGCGGATCGGCCAGCGCGGGAGCGGGCGGCAGCAGCAGCGGCAGGGCAAGGAGCGCGGCGGTGAGCTTCATGACGGCCGACATTAGCGGCGATTCCCTCCCGCAGACATAGCCGTCCCACCCCTGTTCCCGCCTCGCGATCCGCATTAGGTTCCGCCCCATGACCAACCCCTCCCCCATCCACATCGTGGGCGGCGGCCTCGCCGGCTCCGAGGCCGCCTGGCAGATCGCCGGGGCCGGCGTTCCCGTGGTGCTGCACGAGATGCGGCCCCGACGCATGACGGACGCCCATCGCACCGAGCTGCTGGCGGAACTGGTTTGCTCCAACTCCTTTCGCTCCGACGACCACGAGGCCAACGCAGTCGGCCAGCTTCACTGGGAGATGCGGCGGCTGGGATCGCTGGTAATGGCCTCGGGCGACGCCCATCAGGTGCCGGCCGGCGGCGCGCTTGCGGTGGACCGCGACCGGTTCTCCGCGGCCGTGACGGCGCGGCTGGAGGCGCACCCGCTGATCACCATTGAAAGGACCGAGATCGCGGGACTTCCGCCGGCGGAGTGGGACAGCGTCATCGTGGCGACCGGCCCCCTCACCTCCCCGGGGCTGGCCGAGGCCATCCGCGAGATTTCAGGCGCCGACAGCCTCGCCTTCTTCGACGCCATCGCGCCCATCGTCCACCGCGACAGCATCGACATGTCGGTCGCCTGGATGCAATCCCGATACGACAAGGTCGGCCCGGGCGGCACCGGCTCCGACTACATCAATTGCCCGCTGGACCGCGAGCAGTACGAGGCGTTCGTCGACGCGCTGCTTGCAGGCGAGAAGACCGAGTTTCGCGAGTGGGAGGCGAACACGCCCTATTTCGACGGCTGCCTGCCCATCGAGGTGATGGCCGAGCGCGGCCGCGAGACCCTGCGCCATGGCCCCATGAAGCCGTTCGGACTGACCAACGAGCACGACCCCACCGTCAAGGCCTATGCGGTGGTCCAGTTGCGGCAGGACAACGCGCTGGGCACGCTGTGGAACATGGTGGGCTTCCAGACCAAGCTGAAATACGGCGCGCAGGCGGAGATCTTCCGCACCATCCCGGGGCTCGCCAACGCCGAGTTCGCCCGGCTCGGCGGCATCCACCGCAACTCCTATCTCGACAGTCCGCGCCTGCTCGACCCGACGCTGAGGCTGAAGGCCATGCCGCGGCTGCGGTTCGCCGGCCAGATCACGGGCTGCGAGGGCTATGTGGAGAGCGCCGCGGTCGGGCTGCTGGCCGGCCGCATCGCGGCAGCGGAGCGCCTCGGCCGGCCGGCGGAACTGCCGCCGCAGACCACGGCCATGGGCGCGCTCGTCGCCCACATCACCGGCGGGCATCTCGCGACCATCGATGCGGGGCCGCGCAGCTTCCAGCCCATGAACATCAACTTCGGCCTGTTCCCGCCCATCGAGGCGCCGAACCGTGATGCCGAGGGCAAGCGCCTGCGCGGACCCGAGAAATCGGCCGCCCGCAAGCGCGCCCTGACGTCGCGCGCCAAAGCCGATATGGACAGCTGGATCGCGCAGCTCGCACGCGTGGCGGCCTGAGCGCTCAGGCC
>JAEWEX010000021.1 GCA_023389135.1 Pseudomonadota bacterium
CAAGCGGCCTCTGCTACGTTCCGCGCCGCGTCCGACACAGCAGGGAAGCCCTCGACGTGAAGCCGGAAGTTCTGGAGACGCCCGCAATGCTGCGGGAACGGGTTGCGGGCTGGCGGCAGGCCGGCGAGCGCGTGGCGCTGGTGCCCACCATGGGCGCGCTGCATGCGGGCCATGTCCGCCTGGTCGAGCGCGCCGCCGCCGAGGCCGACCGGATCGTGGTGTCGATCTTCGTCAATCCGGCCCAGTTCGCGCCCAACGAGGATTTCGGCCGCTACCCGCGCACCTTCGGCACCGACCTCGCGGCGCTGTCGGACACCCGCACCGATGCGGTCTACGCGCCCGCCGTGGGGGACATGTATCCGGAGGGCTTCGCGACCCGCATCGCGGTCGCCGGGCCGGCCGAGGGCCTGGAGAGCGCCTCGCGGCCCCACTTCTTCGGCGGCGTCGCGACCGTGGTGGCCAAGCTCTTCATCCAGTGCGCGCCGGACGTGGCGATCTTCGGCGAGAAGGATTTCCAGCAGCTCGCGGTCGTGACCCGCATGGCGCGCGACCTCGATCTGGGCGTCCGTATCGTGGGCGAGCCCACCATGCGCGAGGCGGACGGCCTCGCCCTGTCGTCGCGCAACGCCTACCTGACCCCCGCGGAGCGCCGCACCGCGCCGGAACTGCACGCCGCCATCTCCGACGTCGCCGCCGCGGTGCGGTCAGGTGGCGACATCGGCGACGCCACGCGCCAAGCCGCAGCCCGGCTCGCCGCCGCCGGCTTCGTGGTCGATTACGTGGAGGTCCGCGACGCGGAGACGCTGGGGGCGGCCGACCCCTCCTCCCGCCGGCCGCTGCGCGTGCTCGCCGCCGCCCGGCTCGGCGCGACCCGGCTGATCGACAACGTCGCCGTCGCGCCGTAGCCTCGCGCCATGACCCAGAAAATCACCCGGGGCTACAAGGCCCTCGTGGACGAGGCCAACGCCCAGGTCCGCACCCTCTCCGTGGACGAGGCGCGCGCGCTGCTCGGCCGCGACGACACCGTGTTCGTGGACATCCGCGACCCGCGGGAGCTGCAGCGCGAGGGCCGCATGCCCGGGGCATTCCACGCGCCCCGCGGCATGCTGGAATTCTGGATCGACCCTGACAGCCCCTACCACAAGCCGGTGTTCGCCGAGGACAAGACCTTCGTGTTCTTCTGCGCCGGGGGCTGGCGCTCCGCGCTGGCCGCCCGCACCGCGCAGGACATGGGGCTGAAGCCCGTGGCCCATGTGGGCGGCGGCTTCGGCGCGTGGAAGGCGGCCGGCGCGCCGGTGGAAACCGACGCCACCGATCAGCGCCGCTGATCGCGACATCACGCACTGTCGCTGGTCGCGCACATCGCGCCGGGCCATGCTCCGCACTCATTCGGAGACCGCGCCCATGCCCCCCACCCTCGTCATCGGCAACAAGAACTACTCCTCCTGGTCGCTGCGGCCGTGGCTCGCCATGCGGGCCTTCGGCATCCCGTTCGAGGAAGAGCTGATCGTGCTCGACCGGCCCGACACGCATGCGCGCATCCTCGCCCGCTCGCCGGCCGCCCGCGTGCCAGTCCTCCTGGACGGCGACACGGCGGTGTGGGAATCGCTCGCGATCATCGAGACCCTGGCCGAGCGCTTCCCTGACAAGGGCCTGTGGCCCTCCGACCCCATGGCGCGCGCCCATGCGCGGGCGATCTCGTCGGAGATGCATGCGGGCTTCGCGGCGCTGCGCGGCCACTTCCCCATGAACGTCCGGCGCGACCGTGCTGCCCGCCGCGAGCCGACGCCCGAGGCCGCCCGCGACATCGCCCGCATCGAGGACATCTGGACCGGCGCCCGCCGCCGGTTCGGCGCCGGCGGCGACTTCCTGTTCGGCGCGTTCTCGGCCGCCGACTGCATGTTCGCGCCCGTGGTGTGGCGCTTCCACGCCTACGGCATTCCCGCCGGCGATGCGGCCGCGCGCTACATGGAGGCCATGCTCGCCCATCCCGGCATGCGCGAATGGGAAGAGGCCGCCCGCGCCGAGCCATGGGTCGTGCATTCCTCCGAGGTGTGACATCGCCGCATCAGACAAGCGCCCGGCCCCGTGCCAACATCGCCGCGGGAGACATTCCGGAGCTGAAACATGCGCCTGATCGCAAAGCTCGCATGCTGCGCGGCGCTGGCCGCGCCGATGACGGCGGCTGCGGCCGAGATCGACTGCGGCAAGGCCCGCGGCGCCGACGAGACCGCCATCTGCGAGAACCGCTCGCTGCTGGTGCTGGATGAGCGCCTGGCCGACGCCATGGTGTTCGCGACCGCGGACATGTCCGCTCCCGACCGCAAGAAGCTCGACCGCGAGCAGCTGGACTGGGTCAAGAAGCGCAAGAGCTGCGGCGCCGACCCGGCCTGTCTTGAAGAGACCTATCTCGACCGCATCACGGAGCTGGAGGGCCACTGAGCCCCCGTGAGCGGTCCCGCCCTTAGGTCGCCCTTCCCTTCCCCGGACAAGAGCGGTTAAGTCGTGGCGCCGCCATGCGCGGGCCCGACGCCGAGACCGGGAGCTTCCTCCTTGC
>JAEWEX010000062.1 GCA_023389135.1 Pseudomonadota bacterium
GCATCTCGCGGGGCGACTACGTCGAAGGCGACTGAGCCGCGGCAAGAACCTGCTGAACGCCGCCGCGGGAGCGGCGGGATTTCGCCTCCGCCCCCGGCCAGGTTGCCCAAACGCCTCTGAATTCCGATAATCCCGGGCGACGGCGTGCGATGGCACGACTGTTGCTAGCCAAGGTCGGCCCGTTGGGGCCCATATCGAAGAACCGCCCTGGGAGGGGTTACAAGATGTTCCGTATCAAATCTCTGACTGCCGCAGCCGTTCTGGGCGGCTTCGCCATGGCCGCCGCCTCGCCCGCCTCGGCGCAGCAGTTCATCAACATCCTCACCGGCGGTCAGGCCGGCGTCTATTATCCGCTCGGCGTCGCGCTGGAGAAGATCTATGGCGAGGCGATCGAGGGCTCGCGCCCCTCGGTGCAGGCCACCCGCGCCTCGGTCGAGAACCTCAACCTGATCCAGGCCGGCCGCGGCGAGGTCGCGTTCACGCTCGGCGACAGCCTGGGCGACGCGGTCGAAGGAAACAAGGAGGCCGGCTTCGCGGGCCCGCTGGACAAGCTGCGCACCATCACCGCGATCTATCCCAACTACGTCCAGATCGTCGCCTCCGAGGAGAGCGGCATCAAGACGCTCGCCGACCTCAAGGGCAAGCGCCTCTCGGTCGGCGCCCCGCGCTCGGGCACCGAGCTCAACGCCCGCGCCATCCTGGGCGCCGCGGACATCAGCTACGAGGATCTCGGCAAGGTCGAGTATCTGCCCTTCGCCGAATCCGTGGAGCTGATCAAGAACCGCCAGCTCGACGCCACGCTGCAGTCCGCCGGCCTCGGCGTCGCCTCGATCCGCGACCTCGCCACCTCGGTGAAGATCGTGGTCGTCGAGGTGCCCGCCGACGTGGTGAACGCCATCGGCGGCGCCTACCAGCCGGGCGTCATCCCCGCCGGCACCTATGGCGGCCAGGACGCCGACGTGCCGACCGCGACGGTGGTGAACTACCTCGTCACCCATGCCGACGTGCCCGAGGACGTGGTCTACAACATGACCAAGGCGCTCTATGACAACCTCGACGGCATGGTGGCGGCCCATTCCGCCGCGCGCGCCATCAAGCTCGACGCCAACGCCGTCAAGAGCCCCGCGCCGATGCATCCCGGCGCCGAGAAGTTCTTCAAGGAAAAGAACCTGATGTGACGCGGCCGGAGGCGGGCGCCCGCGCCCGCCTCCACGCCTGCTTCCGCCGCGCGGGAACCCGCACGGCCGTCTTCGCACACGCGAGCGCCCCATGAGCACCAGTCCCGCCGAAACCGCCGGCGGCCCCGCCCGCGAGCCCGCGATCCACGCGGAGCTCGGCTGGGGCCCGATGCCGGCCGCCCATGTGCTGATGGCGATCGCCATCGCATTCTCCAGCTTCCAGATCTGGACCGCCGCCTACACGCCGCTCGAGCTGGTGGTGGTGCGCGCGATCCATGTCGGCTTCCTGCTGCTGCTGTTCTTCGGCCTGCAGGCCAATGCGCGGCCCGACCGGCCGCTGCGCGCGCTCGTCCTCGTCGCGCTCGCCGCCGCGGCGGTGGCGGTGGCGATGTACCACTTCTTCTTCTACGTGGAGATCGCCATCGAGCGGGCCGGCATGCCGAGCCACACCGACCTCCTCTTCGGCACCGTCTCGATCGTCCTGGTGTTCGTGGCCGGCTGGATGCTCATGGGCCCGGCGCTGCCCATCATCTGCGCGACGTTCCTGGCCTTCGCCTTCTTCGGCCACCTGCTGCCGCCGCCGCTCGGCCACCGCGGCTACGACTACGAGCAGATCGTCGAGACGCTGGCGCTGGGGCTCGACGGCATCTACGGCACGCCCACCGGCGTGTCGGCGACCTTCATCTTCCTGTTCATCCTGTTCGGCGCCTTCCTGGAGCGCGCCGGGATGATCCAGCTCTTCACCGACGTCGCCATGGGCACGGTGGGCCACACCCGCGGCGGCCCGGCCAAGGTGGCCGTGGTGTCGTCGGGGCTGATGGGCACCATCAACGGCTCCGGCGTCGCCAACGTCGTCACCACCGGCCAGTTCACCATCCCGCTCATGAAGCGCTTCGGCTTCCGCCCGGCCTTCGCCGGCGGCGTGGAGGCCACCGCCTCCATGGGCGGCCAGATCATGCCGCCGGTCATGGGCGCGGTCGCCTTCATCATGGCCGAGACCATCGGCGTCCCCTATGTGGACGTGGTGTGGGCCGCCATCGTGCCGGCCCTGCTCTACTTCCTCACCGTGTTCTGGATGGTCCACCTGGAGGCGGGGCGGCTGTCGCTGGGCGGCCTGCCGCGCAGCGAGCTGCCCTCGCCGCTGGCGGCGCTCAAGCGCCACTGGTACCTGATCCTGCCGCTCGGCGTGCTCGTGTGGCTGCTGTTCTCGGGCTACACGCCGCTGTTCTCCGGCACGGTCGGCCTGTCGCTGACGGTCCTCATCATCCTCGGCGTGCCGGCCGTCGGCACCGTCGACCGGGCGGCCGAGAAGCTCGGCATCGCCAACCCGGCCATGCTGACGCTGGCCGTGCGCGTGCTGTTCTGGGTGACGCTGGGCATCCTGTCCGCGCTGGCGTTCCGCGGCGGGATCGCGGTGGGTGGCTACCGGCTCGCCAACATCGACCTGATCGGCATCCTCACCCTCGTCCTCGCCGCCGTGAACCTTCTCACGCGGGGCGGGCGGGCGACGCTCCAGCTCGTGATCTCCAGCCTGGCGGAGGGCGCCAAGACCGCGCTTCCGGTCGGGCTCGCCTGCGCGCTGGTCGGCATCATCATCGGCGTGCTGGCGCTGACGGGCGCGGCATCGAGCTTCGCGCGCGTCATCGTGGCGGTGGGCGAGAACTCGCTGTTCCTGTCGCTGGTGCTGACCATGCTCACCTGCCTGGTGCTGGGCATGGGCATCCCCACCATTCCCAACTACATCATCACCTCCTCCATCGCGGGGCCGGCGCTGCTGGAGCTGGGCGTGCCGCTGATCGTCAGCCACATGTTCGTGTTCTATTTCGGCATCATGGCGGACCTGACGCCGCCGGTGGCGCTGGCCGCCTTCGCCGCCGCCCCCATCGCCAAGGAATCCGGGCTGAAGATCGGCGTCCAGGCCGTGCGGGTCGCGCTGGCGGGCTTCATCGTGCCCTACATGGCGGTCTATGCGCCGACGCTGATGCTCCAGCCGGGCGGCGCGCTGGCGGCCGAGATCGGCTTCTGGCCGGCGGTCGCCTATTATGTCGGCAAGGCGCTGCTCGGCATCATGCTGTGGGGGGCTGCGGCCATCGGCCATCTGCGCGCGCCGCTGGCCTGGTGGGAGCGCGTCTGGGCCTTCGCCGCGGCGGCGCTGCTGGTGCTGGCGCTGCCGCTCACCGACGAGATCGGCTTCGCCGCCTGCATCGCCTTCGTGGCGTGGCACGTCTGGCGCACCCGCAAGCCGGCGGCGGGGGCGCGGGCGCCGGCGCGATGAGCCTGCTCTGCGTGGCCGGCGGCGGCGCGGTGGCCAAGCTCGCCCTGGCCGCCTTCACGCTGGCCTGGACCCACACCGTCGAGAAGGTGCCGTGGCAGGAGGACTGGCGCGTGGAGCCCGGCCGCCTGGTGCTGGAGGAGGTCCGCATCAAGGGCTCCGGCGCCGGCATGGAGCCGCCGCCCGAGGCGCGGCTGGAGGACGGCTTCTACACCTGGAACCCGCAGGGCCAGTCCCGCGCGCGCATCGAGATGCGCCGCATCGTCGCCCCCGGCGTCGAGGACTGGCGGCTGTGCGGCGGCGGCGCCTGCCGCGACATCGGCGCGCTGGTGCCGCCCGGGGCCGATCCCGTGTCGCTCTACCCGTGCGACTGATCCCCGCCGCGCGGCTGGCCCGGCGCGCGCCAGCGCCTCAGCAGCAGCGCATTGGCGACCACCGAGACCGATGACAGCGCCATGGCGGCGCCGGCGAACACCGGCGACAGCAGGCCGAGCGCCGCGAGCGGGATGCCGGCGACGTTGTAGACGAAGGCCCAGAACAGGTTCTGCCGG
>JAEWEX010000194.1 GCA_023389135.1 Pseudomonadota bacterium
TGGCGCTGGCCGACCAGCTCGGCGTCTCCCGCACGCCGGTGCGCGCCGCGCTGCGGCTGCTGGCGCAGGAGGGCATCGTGCGCGCGCGCCCCAACCAGGGCTTCTCGCTCCACATGGGGTGGGTCGAGCTGAAGAGCACCATCCTCGCGCTGCCCACCAGCAGCGACGACGACCTTTACATGCTGATCATCCGCGACCGGCTGTCCGGCCGCATCCCCAACAACGTCACCCAGGCCGCGCTGCTGGAGCATTTCAACGTCAACCGCGCGGTGCTGATCAAGACGCTGGGGCGCATGGCGGAGGAGGGGCTGGTCACCAAGAACAAGGGCCATGGCTGGACCTTCATGCCGGCCATCGACACCATGGTGTCGCTGGGCAACTCCTACGATTTCCGCCTGACGGTGGAACCCGCGGTCTACCGGCTGAAGACCTTCCAGGTCGACATGGTGGCGCTCGACCGCGCCCGCTCGCGCCACATGTGGCTGCTGGAGCAGGCCGAGGCGCTGACGGCGAGCGGGCAGGAACTGTTCGAGATCGACGCGCAGTTCCACGAGACCATGGCCTCGTTCGGCGGCAACAGCTTCTTCCTGCAGGCGGTGCAGCACCAGAACCGTCTGCGGCGGCTGCTGGAATACCAGGGCTACTGGAACCTGCGCCGCATCCAGAACTGGGTGCGCGAGCACCTGCAGATCATGGACGCCATCTGGGCCAACGACCTCGCCGCGGCCGAGGCGCACATGCGCGACCACCTGGAGAACGCCTATCGCTCCGCCGTGAAGCTCACCGCGCCCAAGGCGGAGAAGAAGCCGTCCCGGCCCGCCAAGTCGGCGCGGAAGGCACAGACCAAGCCCGCCGCCCGCCGCCGCGCGCGCACGCCGGCGGCGTAGCGCGGGACCGTCCGCGCCGCGGCGGTTGCGGCCCCCGCACCCGATGCCGCCGCATCCTCCCTAGCCACACTGCATTTTAGTCGCTATCAAATACACCTCAGCAGAGGTGCCCCATGCCCGACGACACCGCCATCGATCTCGCGCCGCGCGTCACGCGGCTGAGCCGGTCCGCCACCGCGGCCATCTCCGACCGCATCCGCGAGCTGCGCGCCGCGGGCAGGCCGGTGGACAATCTTGGCGAGGGCGAGCTCGACTTCGACACTCCGGCCCACATCCGCGAGGCCGGCCACCGCGCCATCGACGGCGGCCAGACCAAATACACCGCGGTCGCCGGCACGCCGGAGCTGAAGCGCGCCATCGCGGCCAAGTTCCGGACCGAGAACGGCCTCGACTACCGGCCCTCCGAGGTGATCGCGGGCTCCGGCGCCAAGTCGCTGATCCTCAACGGCCTGCTCGCCACCGTGCGCGAGGGCGACGAGGTGATCGTGCCGGCGCCGTACTGGGTGTCCTATCCAGACATGGTGAAGCTGGCCGACGGCACGCCGAGGATCGTGGCCTGCGAGGAGAACGCCGGCTGGAAGCTGCGGCCCGAGGCGCTGCAGGCGGCCATGGGCCCGCGCACCCGGTGGCTCGTCCTCAACTCCCCCGGCAACCCCACCGGCGCGGTCTATTCCGCCGCTGAACTGCGCGCGCTGGCCGACGTGCTCGTCCACCACCCGCATGTCATGGTCATGGCGGACGACATCTACGAGCACATGCGCTTCGGCGCGCCGTTCGCCACCCTCCCGCAGGTGGAGCCGCGGCTGAAGGGCCGCACGCTCGTCGTCAACGGCGTCTCCAAGGCTTACTCCATGACCGGCTGGCGCATCGGCTACGCGGCGGGGCCGGAGGCGCTGATCGGCGCCATGGAGACGCTGCAGTCGCAGAGCACCTCCAACCCCAGCTCCATCAGCCAGGCCGCCGCCGTGGCCGCGCTGGAGGCGGGGACCGGCTTCATGGCCGGCTGGATCGACACGCTGCGCGAGCGCCGCGACATCGTGGTCTCGACGCTGGACGCCACGCCGGGCCTGCGCTGCGCCACGCCGGAGGGAGCGTTCTACGCCTTCGTGAATTGCGCCGGTCTGCTGGGCCGGGTCACTCCGGAGGGGCGCGTCATCGAGAGCGATCTCGACGTGGCGACGTTCCTGCTGGACCATGCCGGCGTCGGCGTCGTCCACGGTGCGGCATTCGGCGCCTCGCCCTATTTCCGCGTGGCCTACGCGCTGGACACCGACGTGCTGCGCGCCGCCTGCCGCCGCATGTCCGAGGCCTGCCGCATGCTGGAGGGCGCGCGGCTGCGGGCGTGACCCTGCGCGTCTTCGAGCTGGGTGCTCCGGTCAAGCCGGAGCACGACGGTGTCATTTCGGGAATTCTGCACCCCGCCGTCACCCTCCGGCTCGACCGGAGGGTCCAGCTTCTCCCGGCGGCGGCTCTGCATCATGCCGCGTTGCCCCGCGCTTGACACCGCTGCGTCGCTGCTATTGTATTTTTAGCAATCAAAAAAGCATACCATCCCGCTCATCCCCGACGCTTGCGCGCGAACCGCCATCGCGTTCCGCTCCATTGGCACCCACATGACCGCGCCCGATCCCGCCCGCATGAAGTCCGACCTCGCCCGCCTGGTCGGCATCGACACGCAGAACCCGCCGGGCGCAGAGCGGCCCGGCGCCGATCTGGTCGGCGCGCTGATGCGGGAGGCGGGCTTCGAGGTCGCGTTCGACGAGTACCGGCCGGGCCGCGCCAATGTCGTCGGCCGGCTGTCCAACGGCGACGGGCCGACCTTTGCCTTCAACACCCATATCGACGTGGTGCCCGCCGGCGCCGGCTGGTCGTCCGATCCCTTCTCGCTGCGCGAGCGGGACGGCCGGCTCTACGGCCGCGGAGCCTGCGACGCCAAGGGGCCGCTGGTCGCCATGGTCGAGGCGCTGCGCATGCTGGCCGCCGACCGCGGCGGCTGGCGCGGCACGCTCATGGGCGTGTTCGTCGCCGACGAGGAGGTGGCCAGCGAGGGCGCCCGGCGCTATGCCGCGACCCGCCCGGCCATCGACTATGCGGTGATCGGCGAGCCCACCTCCAACGCCACCGTCATCGCCCACAAGGGCAGCCTGCGGCCCATCGTGCGCATCCACGGCGTCTCGGCCCATTCCGGCACGCCGGACCTGGGCGACAACGCGATCTACCGCCTGGGCCAGCTCGTCTCGCTGGTGGAGCGTCACCACCGCGAGGCGGTGCGGCTGCGCACCCATCCGCTGGTTGGCGCGGCGAGCCTCACCGTCACCCGCGCCAATGCCGGCGTCGCCGACAACGTGGTGCCCGACCGCTGCGACCTGATGCTCGACCGCCGCATGGTGCCGGGCGAGGACGAGGCGGCGGTGAAGGCGGAGATCGAGGCGCTGCTGGACGAGGCGCGCCGGGGCTTCGGCCTGCGCTGCGAGATCGTGGAATGGAAGCCGACCACCGGCGGCGCCACCGAGACCGCCGCGGACCATCCCATCGTCGCGGCCAGCCTCGCCGCCGGCCGCCGCCACGGCGTCGCCGACCCCGGCCCCGGCGGCTTCCAGGGCGGCTGCGACCTGGTGCATTTCCGCACGCTGGGCGCCCAGGGCGCCGTCATCGGCCCCGGCGACCTCGCGGTCGCCCACAAGCCCGACGAGTTCGTGCCGGTGGACGAGTTCGTCGCGGCCAGCCTGATCTACCGCGACGTCGCCCGCGACATGCTTGCCGCCGGCTGACGCCGTTCCTTGAATCGACGCAGGATAAGGATGCCATGAAGGATATCGAGGAATGCCGCGCCCGGCTCGGCGGGCTGTTCAACATCACCGTCACCCCCTTCGCCCGCGACGGCGGGTTCGACGGCGACGCGCTGGCGGAGAACATCGAGCGCATGATCGGGCTCGGCTATGACGGCATCCTGATCGGCGGCACCTACGGCGAGTTCGTCACCATGACGACCGAGGAGCGCGCGGTGCTGTTCCGGCGGGCCATGGACGTCGCCGGCGGGCGCGTGCCGGTCATGCTGTGCAGCGCGCATTCGGATGCGCGCGTCGTGCGCGAGCTGACGCAGCTTGCCGGCGACATCGGCGGCCTGCCCATGATCACGCCGCCCTACGTGTCCG
>JAEWEX010000222.1 GCA_023389135.1 Pseudomonadota bacterium
GGATCGAGGCCCGTGGTCTCGGTGTCGAACACCACCGCGTCCAGCGCGAACAGCGGCGTGGCGTCGGCGGCGCTCGCCATGGTGCGGCTCAGCCGGCCCCGGCCAGCGCGTCGGCCAGCGCACGGCGGTCGGCGCGGGCGGAGAACTCCTCGTGGATCGCGATCAGGCTCATGGTCAGGTTGTTGGTGGCCATGATCGGATCCTTGCCGCGGAACTGCTCCACGATGGGGATCAGCGCGAAGAACTCCTTCGCGATTGGCTTGGGGATGTCCTTGACCGGCTTCGGGGCGGCCGCCTGCAGCCGCGACAGCCGGTGGGCGAGCGTCGAGCGCGCCTCGGTCCAGGCCGCGGGCTCCACCTCAGCGGGCGGCCGGTGGCGGTCCATCACCCGCGCGCAGGAAATCTCCAGCCCTTCCAGCATGCGCGGCGCGCGCTCGCCTGCCGCCGGCCGCAGCACGCCCTCCACCGTCTCCGCCACAATGGCGAGCCCGATGGGATAGGCCAGCCAACGGCTGCGCTCCATGGCGGTGCGGAAGATCTGCTCCTCCATCAGCGGCTGCCAGTTGTAGGCGGCGGCGCCGCGGGCGTATTCGTAGAGGCAGCGCTGGACCACATAGGCGGCGTTGCCGTCGAGGAAGTCCTCCAGCGCGCCGCGCGCGGCGATCGGCTCCTTCGGCTTCGCGAACAGACCGAACGGCATGGAGCGCCTCCCCGCGCCGCAAATCCGTGACACGGCGCGCGGGCTGTGTTGCACTTCGCGCCGCCGGGAACAAGGTGCCGCGGGAGCCGCGATGCTGCAAGGATGGGTGGTCGTCGCCGTCGCGCTCGCCTATCTGGGCGTGCTGTTCGCCGTCGCGAGCTATGGCGACCGGGTGCGGCCGGCCTGGATGACCGGCGCCGGGCGGCCCTACATCTACGCGCTGTCGCTGGGCGTCTACTGCACCTCCTGGACGTTCTTCGGCTCGGTCGGCCTCGCCTCGACCGAGGGGCTCGACTTCCTGCCGGTCTATATCGGGCCGATGCTGCTGTTCGCGCTGGGCACGCCGCTGCTGCTGCGCGTGGTGCGCCTCGCCAAGGCGCAGAACATCACCTCCATCGCCGACTTCATCGCCGCGCGCTACGGCAAGAGCCAGCTGGTGGCCTCCGTCGTTACGCTGGCGGCGGTCGTCGGCACGCTGCCCTACATCGCGCTGCAGCTGAAGGCGATCTCGGTGTCGCTCGCCACGGTGCTGAAGCCGGTGGACTTCCCCGACATCGCCCAGGTGGTGGCGCAGACGCCGGTGCTGGGCGACATGGCGCTGTTCGTGGCGCTGGTGCTGGCGGCCTTCGCGGTGCTGTTCGGCACCCGCCACGTCGACGCCACAGAGCACCAGGACGGCCTGATGCTCGCCATCGCCATGGAATCGGTGGTGAAGCTGCTGGCCTTCCTCGCGGTCGGCGTCTTCGTTGTCTGGGGCATGTTCGACGGGCCGGCCGACCTGATGGCGCAGGCGGTCGCCACCGGCGCGCTGGACCGGGCGACCCACATCCCGCAGGCCGACGTCTGGATCTCCGTGACGGTCCTGTCCTTCGTGGTGGCGTTCCTGCTGCCGCGCCAATTCCACGTCACGGTGGTGGAGAACCGCAACGAGGCCGAGATCCGGCGCGCCGCCTGGCTCTATCCGAGCTATCTGCTGGCCATCAATCTGTTCGTCATCCCCATCGCGCTGGCCGGCCTCGTGATCTTCGCCGACGGCCGTGTCGACAGCGACATGTTCGTGTTGGCGCTGCCGCTGGAGGTGGGCGGAAGCTGGATCGCGGTGGCGGCCTTCGTGGGCGGGCTGTCGGCGGCAACCGCCATGGTGATCGTGGAGACGGTTGCGCTGGCCATCATGATCTCCAACGACCTCGCCGTGCCGCTGCTGCTCAGGGGCCGCGACGCCGACCGGGCCGACATGGGCCGGCTGCTGCTGTCGGTGCGGCGCGCCTCGATCTTCGCGCTGCTGATCCTCGCCTACATCTACTATCGCGCGGCCGGCGACGCTGCGCTCGCCCAGATCGGGCTGCTGTCCTTCGCCGCCATCGCCCAGTTCGCGCCTGCGTTCTTCGGCGGGCTCTACTGGAAGCGCGCCAACGCCCGCGGCGCCATCGCCGGCATCCTGTGCGGGCTGGCGGTGTGGACCTACACGCTGCTGCTGCCCAATTTCGCCGAATCCGGCCTGATCCCGCGCGTGTTCCTGACCGAGGGCGCCTTCGGGCTCAGCTGGCTGCAGCCGCGCGCGCTGTTCGGCATCGAGATGGACCCGCTCGCCCATGGCGTGATGTGGAGCCTGCTCGCCAACATCGCCGCCTTCGTCGCCGGCTCGGTGTCGCGCCAGCTCCAGCCCATGGAGCGGCTCCAGGCCAACGCCTTCAACCGCGCCGACTTCACGCCGATGCCGCAGAGCTTCCGGCTGTGGCGCTCCACCGTCACCACCGGCGAGCTGGTCTCCACCGTCGCCCGCTATCTCGGCGACGAGCGTGCGCACGCCTCGTTCGAGAGCTATGCCCGCGCCCGCGGCGGGCCGCTCGACCTCAGGGCCGAGGCGGACATCCACCTGCTGCGTTTCGCCGAGCACCTGCTGGCGTCCGCCATCGGGGCGGCGTCGTCACGGCTGGTGCTGTCGATCCTGCTCAAGCGGCGCAACGTCTCCACCAAGGCAGCGCTCCGGCTCCTGGACGACGCCTCCGCCGCCATCCAGTATTCACGTGACCTGCTGCAGACCGCGCTCGACCACGCCAAGCAGGGCATCACGGTGTTCGACCGCGACCTACGGCTGGTGTGCTGGAACCAGGAGTTCCGCGACCTGCTGGAGCTGCCGCCCGAATTGATGCGGGTCGGCATCGGGCTGGACGAGATCATCCGCTTCAACGCCGAGCGCGGGCTCTACGGGCCGGGCCATCCCGACGACTTCGTCGCCGACCGGCTGGAGCGCATCGTGACCCGGCTGGACACCTTCCGCACGCGCCTGCATCCGTCCGGCCGGGTGATGGAGATCCGCTCCAACCGCATGCCCGACGGCGGCACGGTGACGACCTACACCGACATCACGGAATCCGTGGCGGCTGAGGAGGCGCTGGCGCGCGCCAACGAGACGCTGGAGGGCAGGGTGCGCGAGCGCACGCTGGAACTCACCCGCCTCAACCAGGAACTCGCCCACGCCAAGTCGGAGGCTGACGACGCCAACATCTCCAAGACCCGCTTCCTGGCGGCCGCCAGCCACGACCTGCTGCAGCCGCTCAACGCCGCCAGGCTTTACACCACCAGCCTGGTCGAGCGCACCGCCGGCGGCGGCGATACCGAGCTAGTGGGCAATGTCGACGCCTCGCTGGAGGCGGTGGAGGAGATCCTCTCCGCCCTGCTCGACATCTCCCGCCTCGACACCGGCGCGCTGAAGCCCGACATCGGCCGCTTCCGGCTGGACGACCTGCTGCGCCAGCTCGAGGTCGAATTCGCGCCCATGGCGGCGGAGAAGAAGCTCGACCTGGTCTTCGTCGGCACCTCCGCGACGGTGCGCTCCGACCGGCGGCTGCTGCGGCGGCTGCTGCAGAACCTGATCTCCAACGCCGTGAAGTACACGCCCCGCGGCCGCGTCCTGGTCGGCTGCCGCCGCCGCGGCGCGCGCCTCAGGGTCGAGGTCTGGGACACCGGCCTGGGAATCCCCTCGTCCAAGCAGAAGGTGATCTTCCAGGAGTTCCAGCGGCTGGCCCAGGGCGCCCGGATCGCCCGCGGGCTCGGCCTCGGCCTGTCCATCGTGGAGCGCATCGCGCGGGTGCTGGACCTGCCGCTGACGCTGTTCTCGACGCCCGGCCGCGGCTCCACCTTCGCCATCGAGCTGCCGCTGGCGCCCGCACTGGCCGCCATCCAGCGCGCCGAGACGGCGACCGCCGCCGCCGTTGCCGCGCTGTCGGGCACCGTGGTGCTGTGCGTCGACAACGAGCGGCGCATCCTGGACGGCATGGAGACGCTGCTGTCGGGCTGGGGCTGCCGCGTGCTGACGGCGGCCTCGGGGGGCGAGGCGGTGGAGGCGGCCCGCGCTGCGGGTGCGGTCCCGGACGTGATCCTCGCCGACTACCACCTCGACGAGGGCGACGGCGTCGCCGCCGTGGAGGCCATCCGCGCCGCGCTGGGCGCCGACATCCCGGGCCTGCTGGTAACCGCCGACCGCAGCCCCGCGGTGCGTGACCGCGCCATGGCCTCCGGGCTCCAGATCCTGCACAAGCCGGTCAAGCCCGCGGCGCTGCGCGCCCATCTCACCCAGTGGCGGGCGCAGCGGCCGGCGGCGGAATAGGCTGGCTCAACCCTCGCCCGGCAGGGTCTGGCCCTGGCCACCGGCTATGCGTGCGGCGGCGATCACCGCCTGGGTCCGGCTCTCCACGCCGAGCTTCTGCAGGATGGCGGAGACATGGGCCTTGACGGTCGCCTCCGAAACGCCGAGCTCGTGGGCGATCTGCTTGTTGAGCAGCCCCTCCGACAGCATCATCAGCACCCGCACCTGCTGAGGCGTCAGGCTGGCGAGGCGTCGCACCAGACCGGCGGTCTCGCCGTCCTCGCGCTCGAGGTCGAGGTCCGGCGGGGTCCAGGCGCCGCCGTCCAGCACGGTGCGGATCGCGGAGCGCATGCCCTCCACGTCCAGCGTCTTCGGGATGAAGCCCGAAGCGCCGAAGTCCATGCAGCGGCGGATCACCCCGGCGTCCTCGTGGGCAGACACCACGATCACCGGCACGCCGGGATACTGCGCCCTCAGATACATCAGGCCGGAGAAGCCGCTGACCCCGGGCATGGTCAGGTCCAGCAGCACGAGGTCGGTGTCGGGCCGCCGCTCCAGGTCGGCGGACACCTCCTCGAAGCTGCCCGCCTCCGCGATCGCCGCGCCGGCGAACGGCCCGGAGATGGCGGCGCGCAGCGCGCCGCGGAACAGCGGGTGGTCGTCGGCGATGAGGAAGCGATGGGCCGTCCCGGTGTCCGTCATGCCGTTCCCCTCGTCGCCGCGCCGGTGTGCGGCCGCGCCATCCAGGCCGCGCCTGCGGCACGGGCCTGGCCGCTGGCCGCGGCAGGATTGATGGACCAGTGCGGCGCGCGGTTCAAGCCGGCAGCCGGTTCCTGCGCGCCAGCCGCGGCAGGCGCCGCACCGCGCCGCCCGTCCCGCCGCCGTGCCGAAAAGCCGTCCCGGAGAGAACACGCGCCCTCAATACTGCACTGCACAATGGTTGCTGGCGGTCGCCTTCTTCCGAAGTCTGTCCGCCGAAAGTCCAATCGAGCGCATCCGGCGCTTTTGCTAGCCTTTTCTTGGGGAGTTGGGGGTCCGCGGCGTGCCGCGCCGCCCCACCCGCTGAAGATCGAGGGGATTCCACCCCTGCGATTCGGCAAGAACGACGCGGCCAGGCGACGGCCGCGATCTTGAAACGGGAGGATTGGGCGATGAGTGCTCCGAACGCGGAGGCGCACTGGGACAAGACCAGGGCCCTCATGTTCACCATGCTCGGCTTGTGGCTGTTCTTCGGCTACATCGTGCACATGTTCGTCGGTGTCTTGAACAACATCGTCATCCTGGGCTTTCCGCTCGGCTTCTACATGGCCGCGCAGGGCTCGCTGATCGCGTTCGTGGTCATGCTGTTCTGGTTCGCCAGGCGGCAGGACAGCATCGACCGCGAATTCGGCTTCGCGGAAGACGAGTGAGGGGATAGACATGGCGACCCAGACACAGGGCGGCGGCGACTTCGTCGACAATCTCGGCAAAGTCTACGGCATCTACACGGGCGGCTTTGCCGCCTTCGTCATCCTGCTCGCGATCCTCGAGCAGATGGGCGTGCCGAACCAGATCATCGGCTATCTGTTCGTGTTCTTCACCATCGCGGTCTATGCCGGCATCGGCATCCTGTCGCGGACGATGCAGGTCTCGGAATACTACGTGGCCGGCCGGCGCGTGCCCGCCGTCTACAACGGCATGGCGACCGGCGCCGACTGGATGTCCGGCGCCTCCTTCGTCGGCATGGCCGGCACGCTCTACCTGCTCGGCTACGACGGTCTCGCCTTCGTGCTCGGCTGGACGGGCGGCTACGTGCTCGTGGCGATCCTGGTCGCGCCGTTCCTGCGCAAGTTCGGCGCCTACACCGTGCCCGACTTCCTGTCGGCCCGGTACGGCGGCAACCTCGCGCGCTTCATGGGCATCGTCGTGCTGTTCGCCTGCTCCTTCACCTATGTGGTGGCGCAGATCTACGCGACCGGCATCATCGCCTCGCGCTTCATCGGCATCTCGTTCGAGGTCGCGGTGTTCGTGGGCCTCATCGGCATCCTGCTGTGCTCCATGCTCGGCGGCATGCGCGCCGTCACCTGGACCCAGGTCGCCCAGTACATCGTGCTGATCATCGCCTACCTGATCCCGGTGATCTGGCTGTCCACCAAGAACTACGGCATCCCGATCCCGCAGCTGGCCTACGGCCAGGCGCTCCAGGAGATCGGCCAGCTCGAGCAGCAGATGCGCGCGTCCGGCCTCGCCGGCTCCGCGCTGAAGGAGCATGTCGTTCCCTTCACCAGCTACTCGCCGCTGAACTATTTCGCGCTGATCCTGTGCCTGATGGTCGGCACCGCCTCGCTGCCGCACATCCTGATGCGCTACTTCACCACCCCGAGCGTGCGCGATGCCCGCAAGTCGGTGGCGTGGTCGCTGTTCTTCATCTTCCTGCTCTACTTCACGGCGCCGTCCTACGCGGCCTTCGCGAAGCTGGAGGTCTACCAGAACGTGATCGGGGCGAGCCTCGAGGCGCTTCCGGCCTGGGTCTACACCTACGGCCAGATCGGCCTCATGAGCGTCTGCGGCAAGCCGGCCATCGACCCGGCCTCCGTGGCGGCGGCGTGCGGCGCCATCGCCGACCAGGGTGGTCTCCTGCGCGTGCAGGACCTCGCCATCAACGCCGACGTCATCGTCATCTCGACGCCGGAGATCGCAGGCCTTCCCTATGTGATCTCGGGCCTGGTGGCGGCGGGCGGCCTCGCCGCGGCCCTGTCCACCGCGGACGGGCTGCTGCTGGCCATCGCCAACGCGCTCAGCCACGACATCTACTACAAGATGGTCGATCCGAACGCGCCGTCGGCCCGTCGCCTCGTCGTCGCCCGCGTCCTGCTGGTCATCGTCGCCATCGCGGCGGCGGCGACGGCGGCGACACGGCCGGCGGACATC
>JAEWEX010000235.1 GCA_023389135.1 Pseudomonadota bacterium
GGGTGGGCCAGTGCGCGCCGCATTCCAGCGCCTCCGCGCCGAGGCCGATCCGCGCCAGCACGGCCGCCGCGTTGGCGGTGTGCCCCGCCTCGCCGCCATGGCTGGCGCAGGCCAGCGCCAGCTGCTCGGGGGTGAGGCGGTAGCGGTCGGCCGCCCCGCTCTCCACCAGCGGCAGCGCCTGCAGCGCCTTGACCGCCGAGCGCGGGAACACCGGCGCGTCGACGTCGCCCAGCCCCAGCAGCAGCCCGCCGTCCGCATCCACCACCGCGACCCGCCCCGCATGGCGGCTCTCAACGCGCCCGCCGCGGCGGACCTCGACCAGGACAGGAGAAGACATGGATGCCGCCATTGTGTCCGAAAGGACGCCCGCCGCGAGAATTCGCACACCGAGCGCAACACAGAATTGACGCATTGTCCAACCACAAGCGACAAGGATGAGAGGCTTGATTTCCGAGGGCGAATCGATGATTGGCCGTGCCGTGTTCAGCAAGATTTCCGGCCGGTCGGCGCCGGTCCGCGTGGTCGCGGGACTGTTGGCTGCGGGACTGGCGGCCGCGCCCGCCGCCGCCGAGACCTCGGTCAATGCGCGCTACGACATCAGCTGGCTGGGCTTCGCCTCCATCGGCACCGCCCGGCTCAAGCTCGACGTCGGCTCCACCGCCTACAAGGCCGACCTGAACGCCAGCGTCCTGTCAGCGCGCGCCTCCGCATCCGCCTCCGGGCGCGTCGCCGGCAGCCGCGTGCTGCCCAACGACTTCGCCGTGAAGATTTCGTCCGGAAAGCGCGACCACGTCATCCAGATGGGCATGGCCTCGGGCAATGTGCGGCGCACCCGCATCGAGCCCGAGCCGAAGGAGCGCAAGGACCGCGTGCCGCTGACGGCCGCGCACCGGCGCGCGATCCTGGACCCGCTGAGCGCCGGGCTGATGCCGGTGCCCGGCGGCGGCCCGCTCGGCGCCGCCTCCTGCGACCGCACCCTGCCCGTGTTCGAGGGCAGCGAGCGCTTCGACATCGTCATGAGCTACGCCCGCACCGAGACCATGACCGGCGTCTACAAGGGCGAGGCCGTGGTCTGCAAGGTGCGCTACCGCCCCGTCGCCGGCCACCGCCGCGGCTCCGACGACGTCGCCTATTTCGAGAACGGCCCGCGCATCGAGGCGTGGCTGGTGCCCGTGGAGGGCGCCGACGTGCTGATCCCCATCAAGGCGTCGGTCCAGACCAAGTTCGGCACCATCATCGTGTCCGCCGACCGCTACAAGGTCTCCGGCGACCGCTCGGCCCAGGTGGCGCGCTGAGGCGGCGGCGCACGCGGACGGAGCCGGCGGCCGCGTGGTGCACGCGGCGGTGGCGCGACCCCAGATATAGCCGTGAACGAACCGGGATTCCGGCCGGGTGACCGATTCGCCCCCGTTTCGTTCGCCTCCCGTTCCATCGGCCGCGATTCCGGCGTAGACCAGACCCCATGACCTCCTCCTCGGTCCCGCCGCGCCCTGGCCGCGGCCGGGGCGTCACCGCCGTCCTCGGCCCCACCAACACCGGCAAGACCCATCTCGCCATCGAGCGCATGCTCGGCCATTCGTCGGGCGCCATCGGGCTGCCGCTGCGACTGCTGGCGCGCGAGGTCTACGGCCGGCTGGTGGAGCGCGCGGGGCCGGACGCGGTGGCGCTGGTGACCGGCGAGGAGCGCATCATCCCGGCGCGGCCCCGCTACACCGTGTCCACCATGGAGGCGATGCCCCGCGACCTCGACGTCGCCTTCGTGGCGCTGGACGAGATCCAGCTCGCCGCCGACCTCGACCGCGGCCACGTCTTCACCGACCGCCTGCTCAACACCCGCGGCCGCGAGGAGACGCTGTTGCTGGGCGCGGCCACCATGCGCCCCATCGTGGAGAAGCTTCTGCCGGGCGTGAACGTGGTGACGCGGCCGCGCCTGTCGCAGCTCACCTTCGCCGGCGAGAAGAAGATCACCCGGCTGCCGCGCCGCTCGGCGGTGGTCGCCTTCTCCGTCACCGAGGTCTACGCCATCGCCGAGCTGATCCGCCGCCAGCGCGGCGGCGCGGCGGTGGTGCTGGGCGCGCTCAGCCCGCGCACCCGCAACGCCCAGGTGGCGCTGTACCAGGCCGGCGACGTGGACTTCCTGGTGGCCACCGACGCCATCGGCATGGGCCTCAACCTCGACGTCGACCATGTCGCCTTCGCCGCCGACGCCAAGTTCGACGGCTTCCAGTTCCGCAAGCTCAACCCCGCCGAGATCGGCCAGATCGCGGGGCGCGCCGGCCGCCACCTCAAGGACGGCACCTTCGGCACCTCGGGCCGGTGCCCGCCCTTCGACCTGGAGCTCGTGGAGCGGCTGGAGACCCACGCCTTCGATCCGGTGCGCATGCTGCAATGGCGCAATTCCGCGCTGGACTACGCCTCGGCGGCGGCGCTGCAGGACAGTCTCGCCGCGGTGCCCGACGAGCCGGGCCTCACCCGCGCGCCCACAGCGGAGGACGTGCTGGTGCTGGAGGCCGCGCTGCGCGACCCGGACGTGGCGCGCCTGGCGCGCGGCCGCGAGGCGGTGCGCCGGCTGTGGGAGGTGTGCCAGATTCCCGACTACCGCAAGATCGCGCCGGCGCAGCATGCGGAACTGGTGACGACGCTCTATGGATTTCTGGCGGGGCCCGGTATGATCCCCGCCGACTGGTTCGCCGGACAGGTCGCGCGCTCCGACCGTACCGACGGCGATATCGACACCCTCGCGGCGAGGATTGCGCACATCCGGACATGGACATTCGTGGCGAACCGGCCCGACTGGCTGGCTGAGCCGGATCACTGGAGGGAACAGGCGCGCGCGGTCGAGGACCGCCTCTCCGACGCCCTCCATGATCGTCTCACCCAGCGCTTCGTCGACCGGCGGACCAGCGTGCTCATGCGGCGGCTCAAGGAAAGAACCATGCTCGAAGCGGAAATCACCGCGACCGGCGACGTCGAAGTCGAG
>JAEWEX010000241.1 GCA_023389135.1 Pseudomonadota bacterium
GCGCATGGCTGTTCACGATCCTGCGCAACATCTTCTTCTCCGAGCACCGCAAGCGCCGTCGCGAGGTCCAGGACAGTGACGGTCTGATCGTCGGCAGCCGTGCGGTGGCGCCGGGCCAGCACGGGCACATGGACCTGGAGGATTTCCGCCGGGAGCTGGACCGCCTGCCGCCGGACCAGCGCGAGGCGCTGGTGCTGGTCGGCGCGTCGGGCTTCTCCTACGAGGAGGCGGCCGCGATCTGCGACTGCGCCGTGGGCACCATCAAGAGCCGCGTCAACCGCGCCCGCAGCCGGCTCGAGGACATTCTCAAGCCCGACGAGCGCGGCGTCACGACCGCCGACCAGACCGGGCTCGACGAACCTCGGAGCATGGCGTCGTCCATCGTCGGATCACACTGAGCGCCGCTCGGTCCATCCTCTGGAGAGGGGAGCGTCGCTCCGGTGTTTAGGGGATTGCGCGGCCGGCTGATCATTCTGCTGCTGATCGCCAACCTCCCGGCGGTGGCGGTCGCGGTGGCCGTGGGCCTGAACGCGCTCGGTTCTGCCCGCAGCCTCAAGGAGCGTGCGCTGGTGCAGAGCGGCGAGATCGTCGCCGCCCGGGCCGAGCAACTGCTCGGCAAGACCGGCAGCGTGGTCGCCACGCTGGCGCTGGACCGCGGCGTCGCGGTCGGCGGAGACCCCTGCACGTCGCGCCTCCAGACGGTGCGGGGGCTGAACCCCGAGATCGATTCGCTTTTCCTGATGGACGCCGACGGAGCGCTTCTGTGCGCGTCCGGCCCGGTGCCGGGTTCGCCGGGCAGCCGGCGCGAGATCTTCCAGAGCCTCGGCGCGACGGACGCGGCCAAGTCCGTCACCTTCATCTCGAACCCGTTCTCCTCCGCCGAGCCCAAGGCGGTCGTGGCCGACCTGATCGAGCTCGCCGACGGCAGCGCCGGCGCGCTGGCGGTCGCCATGGACCGCTCGGTCTTCGACGCGCTGTTCCGCAACTCGATCCCGGAGCCGCGCGCCGGCGCCATCGAGACGCTGAGCGGCGAGATCATCGGGCTCGACCCCGCGTCCGGCGATCTGGAATGGCGGCCCGACCCGCAGGCCATGCCCATGGCCGGCAGCCTGGTGCGTTTCATCGGCGTCGGCCAGGACGGCGCGCGCAGGCTCTACGCCCGAATACCGATCCTCGACACCAACGCCCACGTGCTCGTCAGCCAGCGCGAATCGACGCTGTATTTCGACGACCGGCTGCTGCTTGTGACGCTGGTCGGCGTGCCGCTGGCGATGATCATCTTCGGCGTCACGGCGGTGCTGATCGGCTTCGACCGCTGGGGCCTGGCCTGGATCAGGCGGCTGGCGCGCGCCACCGCCGAGGTCGCCGCAGGCCGCACCGACCAGCACATCGGCGGGCTGTCGGCGGCGCCGCGGGAGATCCGCGACCTGGGCGACGCCTTCAACCACATGATCGAGGCCGTCGGCCAGCGCTCCGTCGAGCTGCAGCGGGCGCTCGGCCAGAAGGACCGGCTGCTGCGGGAGCTGCACCACCGGGTCAAGAACAACTTCCAGATGATCGCGAGCCTGCTCGCCATGCAGCGCCGCGAGCTCGATCCCGACCTGCGGCCGCTGCTGCGCGTTCCGGAGAACCGCGTGCTGGCCATGGCCTCCGCCCACAAGGCGTCCTACGCCATGGGCGACATCGGCGAAGTGCGCGTCGATCATCTGCTCCAGGAGGTCAGCGACCAGATCCGCCAGAGCTTCGGGATGCATTCGCGCGCCCTGAAGGTGGTGGTGGCACCGCAGGCGCGCGAGTTCCGTCTCGATCTTGACCGCGCCGTGCCGCTGTCGCTGCTGATCACGGAAATCCTGAGCGCCACGCTGCAGCGCGGCGACGGCGGGGGCGTGGAGATCGCGCTGCGCGCCTGTTCCGACGAGGGCACCGCCGTCATGGTTCGCGCGGCGGGGGTGGGCGATGCGGTGCCGCGCGACGGGCTCGCGGGCCGGCTGGTGGCGGCCTACGTGTCCCAGCTCTCCGCCACGCTGGAGACGTCGGAGGATGCCGGCGAGGTGCGGATCGTGGTGCCGCGCGGCGGGCCGGCGACGGCCGGCTGAGCGCGGCGGGGAACTGGCGGTCCCGGAAGGACTCGAACCTTCGACCTTCGGTTTAGGAAACCGCTGCTCTGTCCGGCTGAGCTACGGGACCTGCCCGGCGGCCTGACTAGCACACCGGCGCGCGGGGTGCATAGGTTCTCCCCGCCGGCGCCATCATTGCCTCGAATTCGCCCCGGAGCCCGCCGAGACTGTCCGGCGACGGGAGCGAATCGTTGCGATGCTGAGGCAATCCATGGCGGTGCTGTTCGCCGCATCGACCGCACATGCCGCAGGAGCGGGCGACACGCGCGCATGCGGCGTCGAGGGCGAGGCGGAGACCGCGGCTTTGGTCTCCGCGGTCGGGGACGACGGCGTCGTCCTGCTGGCCGGCGGCGGCGCGGTCCGGCTCGCGGGCATCGCGCCCGTTGCAGCGCATGAGGCCGCGCTCGCGGGGGCGCTGCGGGAACTGGTGGCAGGCAAGGCGGTGACGGTGCGCCGCGCCGGCCGCGACGATCGCTGGGGCCGGCGTCCCGTGCACATGTGGCTTGCGGCCGACGACGGGGCGGCCGACGTC
>JAEWEX010000287.1 GCA_023389135.1 Pseudomonadota bacterium
GTGCTGGTGACCGCGTTCCTGCTGCTGCTGGCCCTGCCGGTGCTGGCCGGCGCCATCACCATGCTGCTGACGGACCGCAACTTCGGCACCACCTTCTTCGCGCCCGAGGGCGGCGGCGACCCGATCCTGTTCCAGCACCTGTTCTGGTTCTTCGGCCACCCCGAGGTCTACATCCTGATCCTGCCGGCCTTCGGCATCGTCAGCCACGTGGTCTCGACCTTCTCGCGCAAGCCGGTGTTCGGCTATCTGGGCATGGCCTACGCCATGGTCGCCATCGGCGTGGTCGGCTTCATCGTGTGGGCCCACCACATGTACACGGCCGGCCTCAGCGTGAACACGCAGGCCTATTTCGTGTTCGCCACCATGGTGATCGCGGTGCCGACCGGCGTGAAGATCTTCTCGTGGATCGCCACCATGTGGGGCGGGTCGATCTCGTTCCGCACGCCCATGCTGTGGGCCATCGGCTTCATCTTCCTGTTCACGGTGGGCGGCGTCACCGGCGTGGTCCTGGCCAATGCCGGCGTCGACCGCGCCATGCACGACACCTACTACGTGGTCGCGCACTTCCACTACGTGCTGTCGCTGGGCGCGGTGTTCGCCATCTTCTCGGCCTGGTACTACTGGCTGCCGAAGATGTCGGGCTACATGTACTCCGAGGCCATCGGCAAGGTGCACTTCTGGGTGACGTTCGTCGGCGTCAACCTGGTGTTCTTCCCGCAGCACTTCCTCGGCCTGGCCGGCATGCCGCGCCGCTACGCCGACTACCCGGACGCCTTCGCCGGCTGGAACGCGGTGTCGAGCTGGGGCTCCTACCTGTCCGCCTTCGGCGTGGTGATCTTCCTCTACGGCGTGTTCGACACCTTCGCGAAGAAGCGGGTGGCGGGCGACAATCCGTGGGGCGAGGGCGCAACCACCCTGGAATGGACGCTGCCCTCGCCGCCGCCGTTCCACCAGTTCGAGACGCTGCCCCGGATCAAGTGATCCGGGCAGCCGCCAGACGCCGACTTGCGGCCGGGCCCCGTGCCCGGCCGTCACGCCGAACGGAACCCTGAACCGACATGAGCGCGACCAGCGACCACCTCGCCCCCGAAGCCGGCCCCGTCGCCGCGCCGAGCATCGCGGAGGTGCGCGACTTCGTGGCGCTGCTGAAGCCGCGGGTGATGTCGCTCGTCATCTTCACCGCGCTGGTGGGCCTGGTGCGCGCGCCGGGTGAATTCCACCCCGTCCTCGCCGCCACCGCCATCCTGTGCATCGCCATCGGCGCCGGCGCCTCCGGCGCGCTCAACATGTGGTGGGAGCGCGACCTCGACCGGCTCATGGCGCGCACCCGCGGCCGCCCCGTGGCGGCGGGCCGGGTCGGTCCCGAGGAGGCGCTGGTCTTCGGGCTGATGCTGTCGGTCGGCTCCGTGCTGCTGCTCGGCCTGGTGTCGGGCTGGCTGGCCGCGGGGCTGCTGGCCTTCACCGTGTTCTTCTACGCCGTGGTCTACACGGTCTGGCTCAAGCCCTGGACCGCGCAGAACATCGTCATCGGCGGCGCCGCCGGCGCCTTCCCGCCGGTGATCGGCTGGCTCGCGGCCACCGGTTCGGTCAGCCTCGAGGCCGTGATCCTGTTCCTGATCATCTTCTTCTGGACGCCGCCGCATTTCTGGGCGCTGGCGCTGCTGAAGTCCGACGACTATGCCCGCGCCGGCATCCCCATGCTGCCGGTGGTGGCGGGGCCCGACGAGACCCGCCGCCAGATCCTGCTGTATTCGCTGGTGATGGCGCCGGTCGCGGTCGCGCCCTGGGCGCTGGGCTATGCCGGCCTCGGCTACGGCGTGGCCTCGATTGCGCTGGGCGCGGGGTTCGTGGCGCTGGCGGTCCGGGTCTGGCGCGAGCGCGAGGGCGAGCGGGCGGCCAGGGCGGCGCGCCAGCTGTTCGGCTACTCGATCCTCTACCTGTTCGCGCTGTTCGCGGTCCTCCTCGTCGACGCCGTCGGGGGCTGATGCGGGCCATGGACGACAACGAAGGCAAGGTCACGCTGACCGACGAGCAGAAGGCGAGCCGCCGCCGGCGCAACGTCGCCATCGCGCTGGCGCTGGCGTTCCTCGTGGTGCTGTTCTACGTGGTGACGCTGGTGAAGCTCGGCCCCAACATTGCCAACAGGCCACTGTGAGACCATGACGACGCACGACGCTCCCGCTCCCGACATTGCGCGCCGCCACCGGCGGGTCGCGGTCGCGTGCGCGGTGTTCGTCGCCTCCATGGTGGGCGCGGCCTATGCCGCCGTGCCGCTCTACGACCTGTTCTGCAAGGTCACGGGCTTCGGCGGCACCACCCAGGTCTCGACCGCCGCGCCGCTGGCGCCCATCGAGCGCACGGTGAAGGTGCGCTTCGACGCCAATGTCGCCCCGGGCCTCGGCTGGGACTTCGCCCCCGAGACCCGCGAGGTGACCGTCAAGCTGGGCGAGACCCGCATGGTGGTGTTCAAGGCCACCAACCGCACGCAGTCGTCCAGCTGGGGCACCTCGACCTTCAACGTGACGCCGGAGATCACCGGCGGCTACTTCGCCAAGCTGCAGTGCTTCTGCTTCGAGAAGCAGGAGCTGCGCGCGGGCGAGAGCATGGACATGCCGGTCGTGTTCTACGTCGACCCGGAGATGGTGAAGGACGCCGACGCCAGTCGCGTGCACACCATCACGCTGTCCTACACCTTCTTCCCCACCGACGCGCCGGAGGAGATGGCGCGCGGCGGAGAGACCACCAGGCGCATGTGACGCCGGGGCGGGGCCGGCAACCCCGCGCCGAAACGACAACGGAGAGTGACGCCCATGGCCGAGGCACACACCAAGCAGCACGACTACCACCTCGTGGACCCGAGCCCTTGGCCGGCGCTCGGGGCGCTGTCGGCGTTCATCCTCGCCATCGGCGCCATCATGTGGATGCGCGACCAGACCCCGCTGGTGTTCGCGGCCGGCATGCTGGGCGTGCTCTACGTCATGGTGATGTGGTGGCGCGACGTCGCCCGCGAGGCGGAGACCGGCTACCACACCAAGGTCGTCCAGCTTCACCACCGCTACGGCATGATCCTGTTCATCGCCTCCGAGGTGATGTTCTTCGTGGCGTGGTTCTGGGCCTATTTCGACGTCGCGCTGTGGTCCGGCGAGGCCATCCAGTTCCAGCGCACGGAGCTCACCGGCGGCGCCTGGCCGCCCGTCGGCATCGAGACCTTCGACCCCTGGCACCTGCCGCTGCTCAATACCCTGATCCTGCTGACCTCGGGCACCACGGTGACCTGGGCTCACCACGCCATGATCCATGGCGACCGCGACGCGGTGAAGCAGGCGCTGTGGCTGACCGTGGTTCTCGGCGTGCTGTTCACGCTGTGCCAGGCCTACGAGTACGGCCACGCCGCCTTCGACTTCGGCGGCCACATCTACGGCTCGACCTTCTTCATGGCGACCGGGTTCCACGGCTTCCACGTCATCGTCGGGACCATCTTCCTGGCGGTGTGCCTCTACCGGGTCTATCTCGGCCAGATGAGCGCGCAGCACCATTTCGGCTTCGAGGCGGCCGCCTGGTACTGGCACTTCGTCGACGTGGTGTGGCTGTTCCTGTTCGCCGCGATCTACGTCTACGGCTACGGCGGCGGCGGGCACTGAGCCCGCCGGCGCAGGCCCCATGGCCCGCGAGCAGGACCATCCCCCGCAGTCGCCCTACGCCACGGGACTGCGGGGCGCGTGCCCGCGCTGCGGTCAGGGCCGGCTGTTCATCGGCTTCCTGACCGTCAACCGCTCGTGCCCCGTCTGCGGGCTCGACCTCGAATTCGCCGATTCCGGCGACGGCCCGGCGGTGTTCGTGATCATGCTGGCGGGCTTCGTGATCGTGGCGCTCGCCCTGTGGGTCGAGATCGCGTTCCAGCCCGCCATCTGGGTTCACCTCGCGATCTTCCTGCCGCTGACCGTGCTGGTCTGCGCCGCCATGCTGCGCCCCCTCAAGGGCGTCATGATCGCGCTGCAGTACCACAACCGCGCCGCGGAGGGCCGGCTTGAGAAGTGACGGCCGCGCCGGCGTGGCGCTGGCGGCGGCGGTCGCGGCCGCCGCCTTCGCGGTGCTGGTGGCGCTGGGGACGTGGCAGCTCCAGCGTCTGGCCTGGAAGGAGGCCGTGGT
>JAEWEX010000390.1 GCA_023389135.1 Pseudomonadota bacterium
GAGGCGATCCTCGGCGTTCTTCTGGTGGCGGGCTCGGTCCTGCTGCTGGCCACCAACTCCGACGAGGTCATGGAGGTCTATCTGTTCGCCGCTGTCCTCGCGGTCCAGAGCCTGCCGTTCCTCGCGGCAGTGGCCGTCGGACTTCTGGAGCGCTCGCCGGTCAACCAGCCGGGCCATGCCGCATCGCTGGCGCGACGGTGGCTTGCGGCCCTGGTGCCGTCCCGGCGCAGCATTCCCGCCGCGGCGCCGGTTCTGGACGATCCTTCCCGGCCGCTGTGACGTGTCGGTTCGTCTTGGTTTGACCCGAAACGCACCATAGTCTCGGCCGGATTGCACGGCATCTTCCCGTCCAAACGCTGGCAATCGCCGGCTCAAGGACAGAAAGGTGTTTGCGATGCGACGCGGAATCCTTGCCGGGGTCATCGCCGTCATGGCGGCGCTCGGTTCGGGCGCCATCGTTGCTGCGGTCTATCATCCGCCGATTGCGACCAGTTCGACAGGCCGGCACCTGATCGAGGGACGCGGCGCGATCTTCGATACTGTTCGAAGCGAGGAGCGCGATCAGGCTCGGATGAGCAACGATGCGCCCGCAGAGCCGATTCCGGGGCCGCGCTTCCTGCCCCATTCCCGCACCGATACTGGCGGATGACGTCGCGGCTGTTGCGGCTACCCGGAATAGACGCTAGTGCGGGCGCCCGAACCCCTCGGGCGCCCGCCGGCATTTCGTGACCAGCATCGCCACCGCCATTCTCCGCCCCGCCATCGTCGCGGGTGTCATGATAGCCGCGTGGGAATTCGCGGTGCGTGCGCTCGGCGTCGCCAGCTACATCCTGCCCGCGCCCTCAGCAGTGGCCACGGCGCTGTGGTCGCGCCCGGCCTTCTTCGTTCACCATGCGGGCGTCACCGGCGCCGAAATCCTGATCGGCCTCGCGCTGGGCATCGTGCTCGGCGGGCTGTTTGCGCTGACGCTCGCCTTCGCCGCGCCTCTCAGACGCTGGCTGATGCCGGTGCTGGTGGTCTCGCAGGCCTTGCCGGTGTTCGCCATCGCACCGTTGCTGGTCATCTGGCTCGGCTACGGCATGGCCTCCAAGATCGCCATGACGGTGATCATCATCTTCTTCCCGGTGACCGCCGCATTCTACGACGGGCTGCGCCGCACCGACCCGTCCCTTCTCGACCTCGCTCGGCTGTCCGGCGCCGCCCCGCTGCGGACGCTGATGCTGGTCCGGGTGCCATCCGCACTGCCCGCGCTCGCCTCGGGCCTGCGTGTCGCGGCGGCGGCAGCCCCGATCGGCGCGGTGGTGGGCGAGTGGGTGGGCGCCTCGGCGGGGCTTGGCTTCGTCATGCTGAACGCCAATGCCCGGGCGCAGACCGACACGCTGTTTGCCGCGCTCCTGATCCTTGCACTGATGGCCGCTGCGCTGTGGTATGCCGTCGACGCGGCGCTGGTCAGGCTGATCCACTGGCTTCCGGAGCGCCGCCCCGCCACGAGTTGAAGGACGAGCATTCCCACATGATCCGTTGCCTCGCCGCCGCCGCCCTATGGGGCGCCCTCGTCGCAAGCACTCCGGCCCACGCGGTCGACCGGCTGACGGTCCTGCTCGACTGGTTCGTCAACCCGGACCATGCCCCGCTGATCGTGGCGCGGGAGGCTGGGATCTTCGCCCGCCACGACCTGGAGGTCGAACTGGTGGCCCCGGCCGATCCCAACCTGCCGCCGCGGCTGGTGGCGGCCGGCCAGGCCGACATCGCGGTGTCCTACCAGCCAAACCTCTACCTCCAGACCGCCGAGGGCCTGCCATTGCGCCGCATCGGCACCCTGGTCGACACGCCGCTCAACTGCCTGGCCGTGCTGGACGATGGACCGGTCAAGTCGCTGGCCGACCTCAAGGGACGCAAGATCGGCTATTCCATCGCGGGCTTCGAGGAGGCGCTGCTGGGGGAGATGCTGGAAGGGGCAGGTCTGACGCTGGAGGACGTCGAACTCGTCAACGTCAACTTCGCCCTGACGACCTCGCTCATGAGCCGGCAGGTGGACGCCGTGATCGGCGCGTTCCGCAATTTCGAGATGACGCAGATCCGGCTTGCAGGCGGTGCCGGCCGCGCGTTCTTCCCCGAGGAGAACGGCGTTCCGACCTATGACGAACTGGTCTACGTCGCCCGCGTGGATGCGGCGGGCGACCCGCGCCTGCCCCGCTTCCTCGCTGCGGTGGAGGAGGCGACGATTTTCCTGATCAACCGTCCCGACGACGCCTGGGCGATGTTCATCAAGGCGCATCCGGACCTCGACGACGAACTGAACCGCACCGCCTGGCGGGACACGCTGCCGCGTTTCGCCAAGCGCCCGGCGCTGCTGGACGAGGCGCGCTACGACGCGTTCGGCGCGTTCATGTCCCGGCGCGGGCTGGTGAAGAGCGCACCCGCGGTGGGCGACATCGCCATGGAGATCGCGCCGTGAGCGGCCTTGCGCTCATCCGCGCAGGCGTGGCCGCGGCGGCGTTCTCGTTGATCGCCGCGACGCCTGCCGCAGCCCAGAGCATCGAGCTTCGGGTCCACCATTTCCTGCCCGCCAGTTCCACCACGCAGGCGCGCTTCATCGACCCGTGGTGCAAGTCGGTGGCCGAGCAGTCCGGCGGCCGGCTGACCTGCAAGGTCTATCCCTCCATGCAGCTCGGAGGCGCCCCGCCCCAGCTGGTGGACCAGGTGCGCGACGGCGTCGTGGACGTGGTTTGGACGCTGCCGAGCTATACCCCCGGCCGCTTCCCGAAGATGTCGGTGTTCGAACTGCCGTTCATGGTGAGCGATTCTATCGCCACCTCGCGGGCGGCCCAGCTGTTCTACGAAACCCATGCCCGCGACGAATTTGCTGGCGTGCACCCCATCGTGTTCCACGTCCACGAGCGTGGCAGCGTCCACACCCGCGGCAAGCCGATCCGCAGCATCGACGACTTCCGTGGCCTGGTGCTTCGCGCGCCGAGCCGGGAGGTGGGCGAAGGGCTGGCGAGGCTCGGCGCAAGCCCCGTCTTCATGCCCGTGCCGCAGGTGCCCGAGGCCATGGTCAAGGGCGTGATCGACGGAGCCGTCGTCCCCTGGGAGGTGACCACCTCGCTCAGGCTCGGCGAGATCGCCACCGACCACGTCGAGTTCCCAGGTGAGCGCGGCCTTTATACGGCGGTGTTCGCCTTCCTCATGAACCAGCGGACCTATGATGGCCTGCCCGCCGACCTGAGGGCCGTGGTCGATGCCAATTCAGGCGTCGCCGTCGCCGAGGCCGCGGGGCGCGCCTGGGTGACGGCGGAGCGCGACGCCCGTGCGGCGACCGCCGCACGCGGCAACAGCATCCACGTCCTGCCCGTCGAAGAGGTCGAAAGGGCGCGCGTGCTGGCGCGGCCGGTGATCGAGGCCTGGGTTGCCGCCCGCGACGCGGAACGCCTCGACGGCGCGGCGCTGCTGGATGCCGCCGAGACGCTGATCGAGGACAACGCGCCCGCCGGGCGCTGACGGGGACGGAGGAGCCGATGCCCAACTTCACCACCGATGACGGCTGCCGCATCCATTACGAGCTGTCCGGCCGCGAGGACGGCGCGCCGATCCTGTTCTCCAACTCGCTGAGCTGCTGGCTGTCCATGTGGGACGTGCAGGCCGGGGCCATCGGCGAGACCCACCGCGTCATCCGCTACGACAGCCGCGGCCATGGCCGCAGCGACGCGCCCGAAGGCCCCTACTCCATGGAGCGGCTTGGCCGCGACGCCGTGGCGCTGCTGGACCATCTCGGCGTGGCGCGAACCAAGTTCGTCGGCCTGTCCAAGGGCGGCATGGTGGGCCAGTGGCTGGGAACTCACGCCCCGGAGCGGGTCGAGCGGCTGATGCTCGCCAACACGGCCGCCCATATGGGCCCGCCGGACCTCTGGAACGGCCGCATCCGCACGGCGCGCACCAGGGGCATGGCTGCGATCGCGGAGCCGACCATGATCCGCTGGTTCTCAGAGCCGTTCCGGACCCGGGGCGCCGACGCCATCGCGCCCATGAAGAAGATCACCGAGGACAACTCCGCCTCGGGCTATGCCGGCTGCTGCGCCGCCATCCGAGACATGGATCAGCGCGAATCGATCCGTGCCATCCGCGCCCCGACGCTGGTCGTGATCGGCGCAGTCGATCCCGCCACGACGCCGGCCGCCGGGGCGCTGATCGCCGACCGGATTCCCGGCGCGCGGACCGTGACCTTCGATGCCGCGCACATCTCCAACATCGAGCAACCCGAGGCCTTCACCCGCGCCCTCATCGACTTCATGGGCTGAGGTTCAGTCCCGCGTCGCGCCACCGAAACCGCGGTCGAAATAGACCAGGGCCGGCAGGTCCGTCGGTTGCGTCACTGCGACGACCTCCGCGAAGAACACGGTGTGGGTGGCCACCTCCGCCTCACCGACGACGCGGCAGTCCAACGTCGCCACCGCGCCGCCAAGCACCGGGGCGCCGGTCTCGAGCGTACCCCACCGCCCTTGTGCGAACCGCGCCTCGCCGGCGAGGCCGCGACGTCCGGAGAACACGTCGGCGATATCCCCCTGCCCGCGCGCAAGCAGGTTGACCGCCATCACGCCATTCTCCCGGATCAGGGCGTTGCTGCGCGCCGCGCGATGGACCGACACCAGGATCGTCGGGGGCGCATCGCTGACGGAGGCGACCGCCGAGGCGGTGAACCCGCCACGCCCGGCCGGTCCTGCGGTCGTGACCACATGGACCGCGGCAGGCGTCCGCGCCATGACGTCGCGGAACGCCCCGGCCGAAATCGGCGCAACCTTCATGTCCATGGGGCCTCGTTCTCGATAGGGCGGCGCGGGGCCTGCGTGCGTTCAGCGACGGGAACCCGCGTCCGGTGGTCCGTGGGCGGAAAACAACGGCCACGGAGCCTCATCCGCCTACGCGCTGGCAGGTGGGGTCGCAAGGCCTCTTTG